>CAYGXT010000769.1:0-1502 GCA_964353695.1 uncultured Myxococcaceae bacterium | reverse complement strand
AGCGCCGCGAGGGAGCCCAGGGCCGGCACGGAGACGGATGCCTTCTCCGGCTCATCCGCCACGCCGCGCTCGACCGTGAACTCCAGCCGGCCCTGCGTGCCGGCAGACTTGTAGCGTGCGGCGAGCTGCTCCCAGTCTTCGACGGGCGCATCGGCCACGGCGGTCACGCGATCTCCGGAGCGAAGGCCGGCCTTCGCCGCGGCGGCCTCGGCCTCCGGCACCCCGACCACCGCGCGAAACTGCGCATGCCCCAGCCCCGACCAGCCCACTTCGTGCACACCCCCGAACTCGTTCAGCCCCGAGCGGGCATCGAGATGGAGCTGCACCGTCTCGATTCTTTCGTTGCGCTCGAAGCGAACCGAGACTTCCTGACCCGGGCGCGTGCGGAGATCGTCTTCGACCGTATCCCACCAGAGGACCGGCTTCCCGCCCACGCCGAGGATGCGGTCTCCGGCCTCGAGACCCGCGCGAGCAGCCGGCGATCCCGGCTCGACCAGGCCAATCACCGGCTCTGGCCGCGGCAGCCCCACCGCCAGCAGACCCACGAAGATCACGACCGGAAGCAGCAGGTTCATGGCCGGGCCGGCGAACAGGATCACGAGCTTTTGCCAGAGAGGTTTCGCGCGCAGCGTCTCCTCCGGCGTCGCGTCGGCCACCTCGGGCGGCTGCTCGTCGTCGGAGATCTCGCCGAGCATCTTCACGAAGCCACCCAGCGGAATCCACGCCACCACGTACTCGGTCCCATGCCGCGTCCAGGCCAGGCGCCAGCGGCCGAAGCCCACCGTCGGTCCGAAGCCGATGGAGAACTTGAGTACGCGTACGCCGCACAGACGCGCAGCGACGAAGTGGCCAAGCTCGTGGATCAGCACGAGAGGTCCAAGCATCAACATCAGGGCGACGACCCAGTCGATCGCGCTCATCGCTTCCTACCCTCCTCGGCTACGAGCTGCCGCTCCGCTTGCGCGCGGGCCCACGCGTCGGCATCGAGCACGGACTCGAGGCTGGTGAGCTTCGCGCTGGCCACCTGCCCCAGATGACAATCGAGCACGGCGGCGCACAGACCGGCAATCGCCGGGAATGCAATGCGTCCGGCCAGGAAGGCCGCTACCGCGATCTCGTTGGCGGCGTTCAGCACCGCCGGAGCGGCCTCGTCGGCACGCAGCGCGGCGTAGGCCAGGTCGAGGGCCGGGAAGCGCAAACGATCCGGAGCCTCGAAGTCGAGTCGCTCGAGCTTCGCGAGATCGAGGCGCGGAAGATCGAGCGGCAGCCGCTCGGGGTGCGCGAGCGCCACCGCGATCGGGATCCGCATATCGGGCAGGCCGAGCTGCGCCAGCACCGAGCCATCCCGGAACTCCACCAGGGAGTGGATGATGGATTGCGGATGCACCACCACGTCGACCTGCTCGGGCGGCGTGTCGAAGAGCCAGCGCGCCTCGATCACCTCGAGGCCCTTGTTCATGAGCGTCGCGGAGTCGATGCTGATCTTGGGCCCCATCGACCAG
>CAYGXT010000768.1:0-1505 GCA_964353695.1 uncultured Myxococcaceae bacterium | reverse complement strand
TTCTCACTTCGCTTATCGGCCGCTCGACAAGGGCGAGGTCCGGCTCCTCGAGGTGGCGCTCGATCCCGCCGCAGGCGTGGCGTCGCGGGCGGTTTCGCTGCAAGCGCCGCCGGGCGTGGCCGTGGAGGCCGGACCGGTGCACACGCCCGATGGACACATCGTGTGGCGGCTCCGTCTCGAGGACGAGGGTGACTTCGCCCTGCGCATCGTTGCGCCCGGAGAAGAGCAGGGCAAGGCGCTCGCCGTCGGTGGTGACGCGCGGAAGATCCCCGTGCTCCGCACCAAGACCTGGGAAGCGCTGCTCTATCCAGGGGAGGAAGCGCTGCCCAGTGGCTCGGTCTTCCAGTCCATCCGGGTCGCGGTCGATGAGCGAGATCTCTCGCCTCTTCCGAGCGGCGAGGGCGGGATCTTGCTCTGGTTCTTCGTAGCCTCGCTCGCTGCGGGTCTTCTGTTCAAGAGCCGCTTCGGCGTCACCCTCTAGCGATCTCGGGTGCGACATGCTCCATGCGCTCAAGAAGCTCTTCTCTCGGCAAGACAGCCGCGATCGCATCGTGATCGTCTCGGGCCTGCCCCGTTCCGGCACCTCGATGATGATGAAGATGCTCGAGGCCGGCGGCGTTCCGATCATGACCGATCAGGTACGAACCGCCGACGTCGACAACCCCAAGGGCTACTACGAGTTCGAGCGCGTGAAGGATCTGGAGAAGGATCCCGACAAGTCTTGGGTGAGCTCCGCCCGCGGCAAAGCGCTCAAGGTGATCTCCTGGCTCCTGAAGCAGCTCCCGGACGAGAACGACTACGACATCGTCTTCATGCGCCGGAACATCGACGAAGTCCTGGCCAGCCAGAACAAGATGCTGCAGAACCGCAAGGAAGCCGACGTCACCAAGGACGAGGCCATGGCCGAAGCCTATCGCCACCATCTGGCCGAGGTGCGGATCCTGGGACGAAAGAAGGCAAACTGGCGCCTGCTCGAGGTCCGCTACGACCAGGCCATCCAGGACCCGGCTGCAGCAGCACGCGCCGTAAACGCCTTCCTTCGGCGTCCGCTCGACGAGCGCAAGATGGTCGAGGCGGTCGACGAGACGCTCTACCGCAATCGCAAGCAGGGCCTGCCCGCACGCGCCGAAGCGACGCATGCGAAAGGAGAGGGCAGCCCTCCGAGCTCGCGGTCGTAGACGGAGCGCGGATCTCGGCGCCGCTCGGGTATGCTGGCCCGGTGACCGACTCCTTCTTTCGACTCGGCCCCGAGTGGGTGCTGCGCGCGGTCGAGGCCGCCGGCCTGCGCCCCACGGGCCACACCACCGCGCTCACCTGCCTCGAGAACCGGGTCCACGACGTGCGCCTCGAAGACGGCAGCCACGTCGTCGTCAAGTTCTACCGGCCAGGGCGCTGGAGCCGGGAGGCAATCCTCGACGAGCATCGCTTCCTTGCCGACCTGCGCGAGGCAGAGGTTCCCGTCTGCGCGCCGCTGAGCTTCCCCGACGGCAGCACGCTGCACGAAG
>CAYGXT010000767.1:0-1509 GCA_964353695.1 uncultured Myxococcaceae bacterium | reverse complement strand
CTGGGACCCGAGGGCGGCCCCGACGGCGGGTGCGTCGTCGCCTCTGGAACGCCCGAGCAGGTGACGAGAGTCGCCGCCTCGCATACAGGCCGTCATCTCGCGCCGCTACTCGGCGGCGCGGACCGTCGCGCGCCGCCCCGGAAGCCCGAGCGCGCGTGAGCGCGGGTGTCAGCGCGCGAGCGGCCCCCCGAAACGCTCGCCGAAGGCGATCTCCTCGAGCGGACGTCGCGAGAGCCTTTGCGGGAAGGGCCGCTCGGGCCAGCCGAGAGCCAGCAGCGCCGCCGTGCCGAACTCCTCGGGAATCGCCAGCAGCGCTTTAACCTTGGCCTCGTCGAGGCAGTGCAGCGTCGTGAGCGCCGCACCGAGGCCCTCGTCGCGCGCCTTCAGCAGCAGGTTCTGCACGGCGGGATAAACGGAGGCTCCTCCCACCACCGAGGTACGACCAAGCCCCGCGTCGGTAGCGAGCACGTCGGCCGCGCGGAAGCAGACGACGACGAGCGCGGGGATCTCCGCCAGATGCCGCGCCATGTGATCGGCGCCGGCGAGCATGCGGGGCAGCGCGACGCCGCTCTGCTTGAGCGTCTCGAGCCGAGATCCCGCGTATGCGTGCCAGCGCGGAAGATAGATCGCTTGCAGCGCTTCCTTCGCCGACCGCTCCTGCACCACCACGAAGCGCACGGGCTGGCGGTTGCCCCCCGTCGGCGCCCAGCGCGCGGCGCTCAGCACCCGATGCAGCACGTCCGCTGGGATCGGATCGGGACGGTAGTAACGGCAGGTGCCGGCACTCTCGAGGATGCGATCGAGCTCCATGTCGCCTCCGCGCGGAGAGCCCGCGCCGCGGAGACTCTACCGGAGCCGTCGCCGCCGTCTCACGGCCCTTGGAAGAGGATGCTGCCCGGCTGGCCGTCGCCCCAATTGCCGTCTCCTCCCTCCGCCCGCGCGTTGCCCGGCGGGAAGGTCGACACGCCCGTGTGTCGAACGGAGATGCGCCCACCGCCGCCGCCCGTGTGATTGCTGCCGCCCGTCGTGCCGCTGCTGGCCGAGAGGCTGCCGGCGCCCGCGAACGTTCCGATCTGAAGGTTGATCGAGCCGCCGGAGCCCTCGCCCGAGGCGGAGCCGCCGGAGAGCCCGCCGTCGGCGCGAATGGAGCCGTCGGCCAGCATCGCTCCGGCAACGATCCGGATCCGGCCGCCGCCATCACCACCCGGACCGCTCCACGCGCCGCCCCCCGAGCCGAGATCCTGCGGCTCGGTCGCGCTGCCGTAGACGGGGTTGGTCTGGCCACCCGAGCCAGCGTAGTTGCCGCCAAGGCCGCCGTAGCTTCCTCCCGTGCCGGGCTGTGCGCCTGCAGCAAAGCCGAGCGTATGCGCGGTCCCGCCGAGGCCCGCTCGATCCCCGCCGAGGTAGCCGCGGGCCGAGACGTCGATGCGGCTCGTAGCGTCGAGCGTGAGCACACCGACCTCGAGATCGAGTCCGCCCTCGTAGGCCGTCGTCGTCCTCGCGTGCGTG
>CAYGXT010000766.1:0-1510 GCA_964353695.1 uncultured Myxococcaceae bacterium | reverse complement strand
TGGCGTCGTCCTGCATCTTGCCGTCGAGCATCAGCACACCGCGGCCGTCGGGCATGGCGTCGAGCACGCGGCGGGCGAAGGTCACCTCGGCGGGATCGGGCGAGAACACGCGCCTCGCGATCTCGATCTGCGATGGATGCAGCGACCAGGCGCCGACGCAGCCCATCAGGAACGACGCGCGGAACTGCGCCTCGCAGCCGATCGGGTCGCTGATGTCACCGAAGGGGCCGTAGAAGGGGAGCATGCCGTTGCTGGTGCAGGCGTCCACCATGCGCGCGATGGAGTAGTGCCAGAGATCCTGCTGCGCGGTCGCGCGCGCCGCACTGGCGTTGCTCTTGTCGGGATCGGCCACGACGAGATAGCCGGGGTGGCCACCGCCGACGCGCGTGGTCTTCATGCGCCGCGAGGCTGCAAGATCTGCCGGGCCGAAGCTCATGCCCTGCATGCGGGGGCTCGCCTGCGCGATCTCCTCTACGTTGGTGACGCCCTGCGCCGTCTCGAGGAGGGCGTGCACCAGGATCGGGCGGCGGATGCCGTGCTTGGCCTCGAGCTGCGCCAGCAGGCGATCGACGTAATGGATGTCCCAGGCGCCCTCGACCTTGGGCACCATGATCACCTCGAGGCGATCTCCAATCTCGCCTACGAGGCGCAGCAGGTCATCGAGCACCCACGGGCTGTCGAGGCTGTTGACGCGGGTCCAGAGCGCGGTGTCGCCGAGATCGACACTCTTGCCGATCTTGACGAGCCCCTCGCGCGCGGCCTCCTTGCGATCGGCGGGCACGGCGTCCTCGAGATTGCCGAGCAGGATGTCGGTCTTCTTCGCGATCTCGGGCAGCTTGGCCGCCATCTTCTCGTTGCTGGGATCGAAGAAGTGGATCATGCGCGAGGGCTTGAACGGAATCTCCGACACCGGAGCCGGAGCGCCGGCGGCCAGGGGCTTCAGGAAGTCGCGGGGACTGCGCACGGGGGCTCCTTCGTTCAGGACTCGTAGAGTTTGATCACCTGTACGGTACCAGGCGGGGCAGCCTGGACACAAAGGTCGCAGAGCACGCACTCGTCGAGGTTCTCTTCGACGATGCGGAGCTTTCCGCCCTCGACGGCGAAGATGTTTACGGGGCAAACCTCGACGAGCTTCTTGGCCAACTCGGCGTTGCCCGCGACTTCGGGGGCGACCTTCACGTCGATGAACATGGCGGGCACTAGTGGATCCCCCGGCTGGCGAGCTGCGCCTTGAGCAGCGCGGGGATCTCCTCGATCCTCTCGGCCACCGCAATGCCCGCCGCGCGCATGCGCTCGATCTTGTCCGTCGTGGTGTCGGCCTTGCCCTCGACGATGGTGCCGGCGTGGCCGAAGCGCATGCCGGGCATCTCGTCCATGAAGCGGCCGGCCATGAAGGCGACGATCGGCAGCCGCGATTGGTGCTCGCGGACCCAGTCGGCGAGCTCGGCTTCCATGCGGCCACCCGGCTCGGAGTAGATGGCGATCGCTTTGGTCTCGGGGTCGGCCTCGA
>CAYGXT010000765.1:0-1527 GCA_964353695.1 uncultured Myxococcaceae bacterium | reverse complement strand
CATCGCGCGGCGGCGCCGCCGCAAGCACCAGCAAGCGCCGCACCATGCCTTGCACCTGTGGCTTGCCGGCCGATCCCGAGCCGGTGACGGCGAGCTTGATCTCCGAAGCCGCGTACTCACTCACGCTCAGCCCGGCGGCGGCTGCGGCCGCCAGCACGACGCCGCGGGCGTGGCCGAGAACGAGCGCCGCGCGCGGGCTCGCCGCCACGAAGACGCGCTCCACGGCCACGCAATCCGGTGCTCGCTCGGCCAGCAAGGAGACGAGCGCCGCATGCAGGAAGGCAAGGCGCTCGGGCAAGGCGGCGCTACGCGGCGGCCGCAGCGTTCCGTGCGCGAGGTGGAGAATGCGACTCCCCTCCCGCTCCACGAGGCCGAAGCCCGTGGCGCTCGAACCCGGATCGATCCCCAGGATGCGAATGCGGCCCCCCCCCACCCAGCGCCACACCCGCTTCGCGGGCGGCAGACCTACGCTCGGCTTCGCCTCGACGCGGGTGCCGACGCAGCTTGCGCCCGCCTCGGCGGGAGAACTCTAGGCCAGCCGGGCCATCTCCTCATCGGAGATGTCGAAGTTGGCGTAGACATTCTGCACGTCGTCCAGATCCTCGAGCACGTCGGAGAGGCGGAGCATGGCCTCCGCATCCTTCGCCTCGAGTTTGACCGTCGTGCCAGGCTTCATCTCGATCCCGGCGCTCGCAGCAGCAAGACCCTTCGCAGCGAGCGCATCGCGCACCGTCTCGAAGCGCGCGGGCGAGGTGATCACCTCGACGCTGTCGGCCCCGTCCACCACGTCGTCGGCACCGGCATCGAGGGCCGCCTCCAGCAGCGCGTCGGCATCGACGCCTGCACGCTCGAAGACGAAAGAGCCCTTCTTCTCGAAGAGAAAGGCCACGCAGCCGCTGGAGCCGAGGTTGCCACCGTGCTTCATGAGCGCATGGCGGATCTCGCCGACCGCTCGGTTCCGATTGTCGGTCAGGGCCTCGATCAGGATCGCCACGCCCCCGGGGCCGTAGCCCTCGTAGACCACCTCTTCGTACTGCTCGGCCGCGCCCTCGCCTGTGCCCTTCTTGACGGCGCGCTCGATGTTGTCCTTGGGCATGTTCGCGGCGCGGGCCTTGTCCATCACGAGACGCAGGCGCGGGTTGCCGTCCGGGTCGCCGCCGCCCAGGCGCGCGGCCGTGGCGATCTCCTTGATCAGCTTGGTGAAGGCCTTGCCACGCTTCGCATCGACGGCGCCCTTTTTCCGCTTGATCGTGGCCCACTTGGAATGACCCGACATACCAGGCCGAGATAGCAGAGGCCACTCCGCAGGGCCAACGCTGCGCCCCGAAAGCGATTCAGGAAGTGAAGCGTTTCCGCCGATACGATGGAGGCCCCAGGCCGGGCGAGGGACGGAGGGAGACGAGGGCATGGCCGAAGTCGCCATCGGGATCGACCTCGGAACAAGCAACTCTTGCGTAGCCGTGGCGGGCCGCGACGGCGCCGAGGTGCTCCCCAACGCCTATGGCGAGGGCATCACGGCGAGCGTGG
>CAYGXT010000764.1:0-1540 GCA_964353695.1 uncultured Myxococcaceae bacterium | reverse complement strand
AGAGGCCGAAGTGCTCCCAGGCGAGGCGCGTCGCGACGCGGCCGCGCGGCGTGCGGTCGAGATAGCCACCTTGGATCAGGAACGGCTCGACCAGATCTTCGAGCGTGCCGCGATCCTCGCCAAGGGCGGCGGCCAGGGTGTCGAGACCCACCGGCCCTCCGTCGAACTTTTGGAGCAGCGTCGTCATCAGGCTGCGATCCACACCGTCGAAGCCAGCCTCGTCGACGTCGAGCTTCTCGAGTGCGTAGCGTGCGTGGGCAATCTCGATGCCCTGCTTCGCGCCCTGCACCTCTGCGAAGTCGCGCACGCGGCGCAGCAGGCGGTTCGCAACGCGCGGCGTGCCGCGCGCGCGCCGTCCGATCTCGTGGGCAGCCTCGGCTTCGAGCGCGATTCCGAGCAGGCGCGCCGAGCGCTCGAGAATGCATACGAGATCGGCGGGCGGGTAGAACTCTAGGCGCGCCACGTAGCCGAAGCGATCACGCAGCGGCGAGGAGAGCATGCCGGCGCGCGTGGTGGCGCCTACCAGGGTGAAGCGCGGGAGGTCGAGCCTTACCGAGCGCGCGCTCGGCCCCTGCCCGATCACGAGGTCGAGCTGGAAGTCTTCCATGGCCGGGTAGATGATCTGTTCCACGGCGGGGCTCAGGCGATGGATCTCGTCGATGAAGAGCACGTCGCCGGCCTCGAGGTTCGAGAGCAGTGCCGCCAGGTCGCCGGGGCGCTCGATCACGGGGCCACTGGTGGCACGAAGCTGCGCGCCCATCTCGTGGGCCACGATGCCCGCGAGCGCAGTCTTGCCGAGGCCGGGCGGGCCGTAGAAAAGCAGGTGATCGACGGCCTCCCCGCGTCCGCGCGCCGCTTCGAGGAATACGGCCAGGTTCTCGCGCAGCCGCGGCTGCCCCACGAACTCGGCCAGCGAGCGGGGCCGCAGGCTCTCCTCGACGCCGCGCTCGTCGGGCAGAGCTCGCGCCGAGAGCGGCTCAGCCCGCAGATCCACGCCCTTCATCGGGTGCTCCGGCGCAGCGCCGCCTTGAGGCAGCTCTCGAGGCTCGCGCCAGGGCCGAGTTCGGCGGCGGTCTCCTCCACCAGACGCTGCGCGTGCGCACGCGGGTAGCCGAGGTTGACGAGGGCGGAAACGGCCTCCTCCTGCGCGGCCGGACCCACCGCTGCACGAGCGGGTACCGACCCGCTCGGCCCGCTCTCCCCGGCCTGCGCCGCAGCGAGCTCACCAGCTCGCTCGCGCAGCTCGACCACGATGCGCTCCGCCATCTTCGGGCCCACGCCCGGCACGGCGCGCAGCGTTGCAACCGCACCACGCCGGATCGCATCGAGCAGGCGCGTGGCCTCGAGGCCCGAGAGGATGGTGAGAGCGAGCTTCGGGCCCACGCCGCTCGTCCGTAGCAGCAGGTCGAAGAGCGTACGCTCGAAGCGGGTCGCGAAGCCGAAGAGCTGGAGCGCATCCTCCCGGACGTGGGTGTGTACATGGAGCGCCACGGTCTTGCCCTCGTCGGGAAGCTCCGTGAAGGTGGAGAGCGGGATCCAC
>CAYGXT010000763.1:0-1544 GCA_964353695.1 uncultured Myxococcaceae bacterium | reverse complement strand
GCGTGTAGAGCCCAAATGGAAATGTCCGGTTTCTCCCAGTTAGAAATGTCCGGTTCCAGGCACGCTGTCGGCCCTGGAGGCCGACATGACGTGGGTGGGGACCGTGACGATGAGCAGCAAGGAGCTGGACCGGCTGGAGGTGCTGGGCCGCGTCCTCGAGCGACGCCTGACGCAGCGGAGCGCCGCGGAGCAACTCGGGCTGACTGAGCGCCAGGTGAGACGGCTGTGCCGGGCCTTGGCGCAGCAAGGCGCGGCCGGGCTGGCCTCCCGCAAGCGCGGCCGGCTGAGCAATCGCCAGCTGCCGGCGGCCGTGCGAGACGGAGCGCTGACGCTCGTGCGGTCCCGGTACGCCGACTTCGGCCCGACGCTGGCGGGCGAGAAACTCGCGGAGCAGCACGGCGTCGCGGTGTCGACGGAGACGCTGCGGCAGTGGATGATCGCTGGGGGCTTGTGGGTGCCCCGCTCGCAGCGTCCCCGTCGCGTCCACCCGCCTCGCCATCGCCGCTCGTGCTTCGGGGAGCTCGTCCAGATCGACGGCTGTGACCACGCGTGGTTCGAGGATCGGGGCCCGCGGTGCACGCTGCTCGTGTATGTCGACGACGCGACGAGTCGGCTCCAGGCGCTTCGCTTCGTGGCGTCGGAGTCGGCCTTCGACTACTTCGCGTCGACGCGGGCCTACCTCGAGCGGTACGGCAAGCCCGTCGCCTTCTACAGCGACAAGGCGAGCATCTTCCGCGTGTCGGGCTCGCAGACGCGGCAGACGGCCGGAATCACGCAATTCAGCCGTGCGCTGTCCGAGCTCAACATCGACATCGTGTGCGCCAACAGTCCGCAGGCCAAGGGCCGGGTCGAGCGCGCGCATCTGACGCTGCAGGATCGCCTCGTGAAGGAGCTCCGCCTGCGCGGGATCTCGACGCCCGAGGCCGGCAACGCGTACCTGCCGGAGTTCCAGGCGGACTACAACGGGCGGTTTGGCCGCGAGCCTGCGAGCGCGCATGATGCGCATCGTCCCGTCCGGGACGACGAGGACCTCGCGCGGATCTTCACGTGGCAGGAGGACCGCAAGCTCACGCGCAACCTGACGGTCCACTACAAGCGGGTGATCTACCTGGTGGAGCCCGGGCCGCAGACGCTTCGCCTCGCCGGCGAGGTCTGCCGCGTGCAGGAGGCCGCGGACGGAGGCATCGAGATCTTCCACGCCGGGCGACGGCTCCCGTCCCGCGCCCTCTTCGACAAGAATCCGCATGTCTCGCAGGGAGCCATCGTCGCGAACAAGCGCCTGGGCGCGGTGCTGGCGAAGATCCAGGCGGATCAGCAGGAGCGCGACCGCGGGCGGCTGGGCAGCGGCAGCAAGCTCACGCTTCGGCAGAAGGAGCGGATACGCGCGGCGCAGGCGGAGGCTGCGGCCCCCGGTTGAGCCACGCAAAGGGACGGACGTCCGTCCTCCAGGGGATCGACCCCTGTCGGACGGAAGGTTGGAACAGGAGGCAGAACCGGACATTTCTACTTGGGGCAAGAGCGGACATTTCTAACTGGGATTGACA
>CAYGXT010000762.1:0-1545 GCA_964353695.1 uncultured Myxococcaceae bacterium | reverse complement strand
CCTGCCAGTCGTGCGGCACGAAGAGCGTGGTGTTGGGGGCTTCGATCACCGCAAGGCCACCGATCTCGTTCCCCGCTCGCAGCTCGCCCATCTCGAAGATCTGCGCAGTGTGCCAGCTCCCCTTCTGGAAGACCTTTCGTTTGCCCTTGGAAGCGACCTTGGGCGGCTTCTTCCCCTCCAACGAGTGCCTCGCGAGCTTGGGCTTCACCGTGTCGACTCTCGCCACCACGCTCACTTCCGCAACGTGGTAGGTCGGCTGCGGCGGCTTGCCTGCCAGCGTGAACATCTTGGTGAAGACCTCTTCGAACCGGGCGATCAGCCGCTCGACGTCGGCATCGCCGTGAAGGCGTGCAACGGGAGAGGCGACCTCGACGTCACTCAGCTGACCGTAGTAGCGCATGTAGGCGATCTGCTCGACCTCGATCTGATCGCGCGCGAACCCCTCCTGCAGCAGATCCTTCAGCAGCTCCTCTTCGAGCTGCTGCCAGGCGGCCGTGACTCCCCTCGCGGCCTGCCCCCAGCCGTCGCGGGCCCCGAAGACAGCTGACACACTCTTGTGTCTTCTGTGCGCGTAGTCCATGCAGGCGCCGCCCCAGGCGCTGAATGCACCGGCGTGCGGCACCGTGATGACCGCCTTCCACGGTGCATCTCCCGCGTACCCGAGCAGGTGCAGCGGCCCGCCGCCACCGTAGCCGAGCAGGACGTAGTCTCGAAGATCGTGCCCGACCATCAGGCTGCGCACGAGATGTTCGCGCATGACGACGTTCACCAGGTCGACACATTGCTCGGCGGAGACATACGGATCGAGCCCGAGCGGATCGGCGATCTTCTCGCGGAATACTTTCAGCGATTTCTCGGGATTCACCTTCACGCGGCCGCCGAGGTAGTAGTCCTTGTTCAGGACTCCGAGCAGCAGGTTGCAGTCGTTGACCGTCGGGATGTCGTCGTTGCCGGTCTCCTGGAACACGGGACCGGGCGTCCCGCCCGCGCTGTCCGGGCCGAGCTTGATGCGCCGCGTCTCCGGGTCGAGCCGGATGTAGGTTCCCGTGCCCGCTCCGATCGAGCGGATGTCGAGCATCGGGACGTTCACGTACATCTGCTGAAAGGGCGGCTCGCGGTCGATCGGAACGATCCCTGCGGTGATCGCACCCGCGTCGAAGCTTGTACCTCCCACGTCGGAGCAGACCACGTTCTGCTCCCGGATCACCTTCGCGACGTAGGCCGCCCCCATCATCCCTCCGACGGGGCCCGACATCACGGTCTCGAAGAGACGCGGATAGCGGATGCTCGTAACGCCGCCGTAGCAGAGCACCGTCTTGAGCGAGTGGGAGTAGCCTGCCGCCTTGAGCTTGTCCTCGACCTGGACGAGCTGCTTGCGCGCGGGCTCCGAGGCGTAGGCCTGGATCACCGTCGCGTTTGCGCGGGAGATCTCGCGCATCGTCGGAGCGACCTCGCACGACAACACGACCGGGATGGTCCGCCCCGCCTCGTGGATCACGCGGCGCGCGATCTCCGCGGCGCGCTGCTCATGCGAGTCGTTGGTGA
>CAYGXT010000761.1:0-1549 GCA_964353695.1 uncultured Myxococcaceae bacterium | reverse complement strand
CGACGCGCGCGCGCCGCGCCCTGACGAGGACAAGACACGATGCCTTCCCGCACCCGTCTGCTCTCCGCCGTGCTCGCCTCCGCCTTCCTGCTCGCCGCCGGGATCGGAGCGACCCAGTGCCCGCAGCCGGTCGAACAGGGGCGCGTCACGCTGCCCGGCCTCTCGACCAGGGTGCGCGTCTCGACAGACGCGCTCGGCGTTCCGCACGTCGAGGCCGCGACCTTCGCCGATGCAGCCCGGGTGCAGGGGTACCTCCACGCTCGCGATCGCTTCTTCCAGATGGACCTGAATCGCCGCTCCGCCTACGGGCGACGGGGCGAGCTGACGGGCTCGCTCGCCGACCTGGTGGCGGATGCTCAGACGCGTCTCTTCGATCTGCCGGCGGCCGCGCAGCGCGATTTCGAGCTGCTCGGCGAGGAGGAGCTCGGGCTGCTGCAGGCCTACGCCGACGGCGTGAACGCGTATCTCGTAGCGCATCCGCTTCCAACGCCGTACGCCGCGCTCGAGGTTTCGACCGTGCCGCCCTGGACCGTGCTGGACACGCTCACCATGGCGAAGGCGAGCCAGATCCTCTTTTCCGGTCTCCTTTATGAGCCGACCTTCGAACAAGACCTGCGCAACTACCAGGCGGTGCTCGGCGAGGACGCGGGCCGCGCCCTCTTCCTCGAAGACGTGGTACGCGTCGACCCGATCTTCCCCGCCGCCACAGTGCCCGATGCCGGCGGCAAGCTTCCCTTCGTCGCGGGCGCCTCGGCATCGCGCTCGAAGTCGTTGGCCGTCGTCCGCCGCTCGGAAGGGGAAGGCGCGGGCCCTGACGGCTTCCTTGCGCAGAGGCGCGGCGGAGGAAGCAGCGTCTGGGGCGTGGCGGCGAGTAAGACGACCGAAGGGGTGCCGCTGATCGCGTACGATCCACACCTTGGGGCGACCTCACCGGCGAATACGTACGAGATCCACCTGCTGGTCGAGCAGGACCCCCAGTACGGGCGGGTCAACCTGAGTGGCGTGGGCTTCCCCGGCTTTCCGGGCTTGGGCTTTGGACAGAGCGAGCACGTCGTCTGGGGAATGACGACGGACTTCCAAGATCGTGGGGACTTCTTCCGGGACAGCCTCCTGCGTGGAGATCCTCATTGTCCGGCTCGACTCTGCATCGCGTCGGCGGGCGAACTGCATCCCGTGGAGGAGGGATCGGAGACCTACTGGCTCAACAACCCCTCCGACGGGCAGCCCGACAGCCGGATCGACGTGACGCAGTTCGTCATGTTCTCCAAGCCCGAGGCCGTCCACACCCTGCGCGTCCCGTTCCGCAGCTTCGGACCCGTCGTGGCCGTGACGGACCAAAGCGTCGTGAGCGATCCCGGCGTCTCACCGGCGCAGACCTCGGTGCTGACCGTCCAATCGACGACGCTTCACGGCGGCCGCGGGGTTCGATGCACCATCGGGTTCCTGACGGCCACGAGTGTCGACGAGTTCGACGCGGCGCTGGACTGGTGTACGAACAACCACTACGTGTTCGCGGATCGCAACGGTCGGCTGGCCTATCGCCTGACTG
>CAYGXT010000760.1:0-1549 GCA_964353695.1 uncultured Myxococcaceae bacterium | reverse complement strand
CGGTCGCATCCTACCCCCCCGCCTGGCGTGTTACGGCCAGCGGCGATCATGACGGTGACGGGCGCGCGGACCTCGTCGTACAGGATCCCAACGACTGGAAGCTCCGGATCTGCGGCGTGCTCGGCTCCGCGGCCAGCAGCTGCACGACGCCCTACGCGATTCCCGGAGCCGAGATCGTGGCCACGGGGGACTACGACGACGACGGCGTTGCCGACCTGCTCTGGCTGCGTCGCAGCAGCGGACAGCTCTGGCTCGAATTTCCGCGCGCGACGGGCACCGCGGCATTCCGCTTCCTCGGAACGCTTCCGGCGAGCGCCGAGATCGTCGGCTCCCTCGACCTCGACGGCGACGGACGCTCGGAGATCGTTTTCCGGGATCCGGCGACGGGCAGTATCACGCTCTCGATCGTGAGCCCGGAGGGCATCGTGCAGCAGAGCTTCCTCGGCGCGCTTGGGCTCGACCTCACGCTGGGCGGCGACAGCCCATCGCAGTAAGCCGGCTCCGGGCTCGCTCCTCTCTTATGTTCTAGTCCGTGCGGGTCGCCCTCGTCCACGACTGGCTCACGGGCATGCGCGGCGGCGAGCGCGTGCTCGACGTGCTGGCGACCCTCTTCCCCGACGCAGAGCTCTTCACGCTGATCCACGTGCCGGGCTCGACCTCGCCCGCGATCGAGCGCCTGCGGATCCACGCCAGCCCGCTCTCGGCTCTTCCGGGCGCGGCGCGCCACTACCGCAAGCTCCTTCCGCTCTTTCCGTGGGCGATCGAGCGCTTTCGACTCGAGGGCTTCGACCTCGTGCTCTCCAGCCACCATGCCGTGGCCAAGGGCGTGCGCACGGCGCCTGGGACGAAGCATCTCTGCTACTGCTTCACGCCCATGCGCTACGTCTGGGACCAGACGGACACGTATCTGGGGCGAGGGCTGTACCGTAAGCTCGCCACTCCACTCGTCCAGCAGCTGCGCCGCTTCGACGTTCGCACGAGCCTTCCCGCTCACGTCTCACGCTTCGTGGCGATCTCGCGGACGGTTGCCGCCCGCATCGAGCGGCACTACCAGCGGCGCGCCTCGCTGGTGTATCCGCCCGTCGACGTCACGCGCATCCGCCCGAATGGGAAGCCCCCGCAGGACTTCTATCTGCTGGTGGGCGGATTCGTGCCTTATAAGCAGGAGGAGATTGCGATCGAGGCGTTTCGCGATCTCGGGCGACGGCTCGTGATTGCAGGCGACGGCCCCTCGCGCCGCGCGCTGGCAGCGGCCGCGCCGTCGAATGTCGAGTTCACGGGACGCATACCGGACGCGGAGCTCGCCGACCTCTACGCGCGCTGCCGCGCGCTGATCTATCCGCAGGAAGAGGATTTCGGCATCGTCGCGGTCGAGGCGCAGGCCGCGGGGCGGCCCGTCGTGGCCTTCGGGCGCGGGGGAGCGGCCGAGACCGTCGTTCCGCTCGCAGTCGGCGGCGGCGGAGAGAGCGCGAGCTCTGGCGAGAGTGCGGCGACTGGGATCTTCTTCGACGAGCAGTCGCCTACGGCACTCGTGGAAGAAGATCCCAGT
>CAYGXT010000759.1:0-1553 GCA_964353695.1 uncultured Myxococcaceae bacterium | reverse complement strand
GCGCGTTGCCGCCGGTGGTGGTCTCGGGGTTGCCGAACATGACGCCGATCTTCATCCGGATCTGATTGATGAAGATGATCGTCGCATTGGACTTCGAGACCGTACCCGTGAGCTTGCGCAGGGCCTGGCTCATGAGCCGAGCCTGCAGGCCCATGTGCTGGTCGCCCATCTCTCCCTCGATCTCGGCCTTGGGCACGAGGGCGGCCACCGAGTCGACGATCACGAGGTCGATGGCGCCCGAGCGCAGCAGCACGTCCGCGATTTCGAGGGCCTGCTCTCCCGTGTCGGGCTGGGAGACCAGGAGGTCGTCCACCTTCACGCCCAGACGCCGGGCATAGCCCACGTCGAGGGCGTGCTCGGCGTCGATGAAGGCCGCTACACCACCGAGCTTCTGGACCTCGGCCACGGCATGCAGGGCCAGCGTCGTCTTGCCGCTCGACTCCGGGCCGAAGATCTCGACGACCCGCCCGCGCGGAAAGCCGCCGATGCCGAGGGCCAGATCGATGCTCGCCGATCCGCTCGGGATGACCTCTACCTCCCTGTCGATGGCCTTGTCGTTCATGGTGAGGATGGCGCCCTTGCCAAACTGCTTCTCGATGACGGAGACCGCGAGGTCGATCGCCTTGCGCTTCTGCGCGTCGCGGGCGGCGGCCCGCTCGTTGGGACTGATCTGCGTGATGCTGGCCATGTCTTTCCTTCCTTTGGAGATTTCAGAAATCAGGTTGCGTGAGAACGGAACCACCGAGCGCCATTCGCTCGAGCGGGGTGTAGAGGGAGCCGCCCGATCCTGGATGGCTCTCGAAGAGGGTCGCCTCGCGGGCCGTGAACTGCGCCGGCTCAGGGCCCGGCACGCCCTCCAGCACGGGTCGCCGCCCCGCGTGTACGCGCGCGAGCGTGACGTGCGCCCGGAAGGGGCGCGGCTCCAGCGCGAAGCCGGCTTCAACCACGCCGCGCTCCACGGCCGCTGCGAGCTCCGCGAGCTTTTCCTCGGGCTCGAGGCCGAGGGCGAGCACACGTGGCCGCTGCGGAGAGGGAAAGGCGTGCAGCGCGCCGAGGCACACGGAAAAGGCTGCGAGCGGGAACACACTGGCCGCTACCGCGCGGAAAATTGCCGGCACTGCGTCGGATTCGATCGCACCCAGGAAGCGCAGCGTCACGTGCAGGCCCTCCGGGCGCACGAAGCGCGCATCCCGTCCCAGGGGGCCGGAACGAAGCGCCTCGAGGCAGCACGCCGCCGCGCCGAGGGCCGGCTCTTCCAGCGCGAGACCGATGAAGGTGCGCAGCTTCGCCACTTCACTTCGTCCTCCGCATCAGGGTCGGTGCTACCAGAGGAGCGCCCAGCAGCGTGCGACGCACCCAGTCGAGGCCGATCTGGGTCGTGAGGCTGCGGTGCCGCGCGCGGTCGAGCGGGAAGACGAAGCGTTCCGAATGCGTGCCAGCCGCGCTCGCGAGGGCGATGCAAACGCTGCCAACGGGCTTCTCGGCGCTGCCCCCTCCCGGCCCTGAGATGCCCGTGGTGGCGACCGCCAGATCAGCGCCGAAGTGCCTGCGCG
>CAYGXT010000758.1:0-1562 GCA_964353695.1 uncultured Myxococcaceae bacterium | reverse complement strand
CCTGCCTCTCGAGGCTCCCGATCTGGCGCCGGAGCTCTCCGAGCACGTCGTTGACGCGCACCAGGTTCAGCTCGGTACCCTCGATCTTCCGCTCCGCTTCCTGCCGGCGGACTTTATATTTGCCGATGCCCGCAGCCTCTTCGATCAGGCTGCGGCGCTCCTCGGGCTTTGCCGAGACGATGCTGGCAATCTGGCCCTGCTCGACGATGGTGTAGCCCTTGGTGCCGATCCCCGTGTCGCGGAAGAAGTCCTGCACGTCGCGCAGGCGGCAGGGCACCTTGTTGATCAGATACTCGGACTCGCCCGAGCGGTAGAGGCGCCGGGCGATCTGGATCTCGGCATAGGCGGCGTAGGCCGGCGGCGCCGTGCCGCCCGTGTTGTCGAAGCTGAGAACGACCTCGGCCATGCCCACCGGCGCACGCGCTTCGGAGCCGGCGAAGATGACGTCCTCCATCCCCTTGCCGCGCAGGCGCCGGGGCGACTGCTCGCCCATGGCCCAGCGCATGGCGTCGACGACGTTGGACTTGCCGCAGCCGTTCGGACCCACGATGCCGCTGATCCCAGGCTGGAAGGCCAGCACCACTTTGTCGACGAAGGACTTGAAGCCTGCGATCTCGAGGGATTTGATGCGCAACCGGACCTCAGCTCTCGACCGGCGGCCACGGGGAGGCCTGCTGGAAAGGGGTTCGACGGGACTGTGCGCGGAGGATCAGGGGGTGCTGAGTTTCTACCACCGGGCGAGGGGTCGGCGCAAGATGTGAACGGAAAATCTCAGCCCTTTCCACCCGTAGCCGGAGCGCCAGCGACGGTCTTCTGGGTCTCGTACTGCAGCCGGTAGAGCCGATGATAGACGCCCCGGCGCGCCAGCAGCTCCTCGTGCCTGCCCGACTCGACGATGCGGCCGTGGTGAAGGACGTGGATCCTGTCCACGTCCTGGATGGTCGAGAGCCGGTGGGCGATCACCAGGGCCGTCTTGCCCTTCCACAGCACGCGCAGCGCCTGCTGGATCAGGGCCTCGGTCTCGGTGTCGATCGAGCTCGTGGCCTCGTCGAGCACCAGCACGTCGGCGCCATGGGCGAGCGCCCGGGCGAAGGAGAGGAGCTGGCGCTGCCCGCCCGAAAAGTTTGCGCCGCGCTCGTGGAGGTTCGTCTGGTAGCCCTCGGGCAGCGCCGAGATGAAGCCGTGTGCCTCCACGGCGCGGGCAGCCCTCTCGATGGCTGCTAGATCGATGTCGGAACGCCCAAGGCTGATGTTCTCGGCGACGCTGCCGCTGAACAGGAACACGTCCTGCTGCACCAGCGCCACCCGGTGGCGGAGCTCCTCCTGCGGCAGCTCCCGGAGGTCGACGCCGTCCAGCAGCACCCTGCCCCGACCGACGTCGTAGAAGCGCGTCAGCAGCTTGATGATCGAGGTCTTGCCCGCCCCGGTGGCTCCCACGAGGGCGACCTTCTCGCCGGGCTCGACGCGGAGCGAGACGTCCTTGAGGATCCAATCCTCGCCGTTGTAGGCGAACCAGACATTTTCGAGCGCGACGGCGCCGCGCGGCCCCGCAGCCGCCGCCG
>CAYGXT010000757.1:0-1563 GCA_964353695.1 uncultured Myxococcaceae bacterium | reverse complement strand
GGGCCGGCAGAGCTCGCCGTTGCCGATCCTGCGCCGTCCCTTGGAGCCGAGCGCCGGAGCTCTCAGCGACCCGGCTACGTCACCCGAGTCGTGACACTCGGAGAGGAGGCGGCCCAAGTCTTGATGGCGCGCGATCTCTCGACGGGCGGGATTCGCGTCGAGCCGCACGGCGGCCTCGAGAGGGGGCAGCGCTTGGCCCTCGCACTCCATGGCATCGGTCTCGAGGTGCCGATCGTCGTACGGGGCTCTGTCTTCCGCGACGATGGGGACGCCGGCCTGGTGATCCGCTTCGATCCTTTGAGTGGGGTCCAAAGAGACGGCCTCGAGAAGCTGATGGCCAGCCTCGCTGGCATCGAAGCGCTCGGCCCTTCGGGAGCGGGCGCTGAGAGCGTCCTGGCGCGCATCCTCGACGAGCCGGAGGCGGCAGAGGCCGTCTGAACGAACCTCCACGCGGTTGCAGGGGGCTGTGGCATGCTCGGCGGCCACGGCACGCTCCCGCGCCGTGATCGGAGGTGCAGCGTGCCGGAGGAGCTTTCCCGTCTCGATGCCGTGGCGCAGGCCGGGCTGGTTCGCCGCGGAGCGGTCTCGCCTCGCGAGCTGGTGGATGCCGCGATCGCGCGCATCGAAAAAGTCGATCCCGCGATTCACGCTGTGATCCACGAACGCTTCGACCGGGCGCGGGCGGAGGCAGCGTCTAGGTCTCTTCCGGATGGGCCGTTCCGCGGCGTCCCGATCCTGATGAAGGATCTCGGCGGCCAGTCGGCGGGTGATCCGTATCACGCGGGTATGCGCTGCCTGCGTGACGCGCACTGGACGGAAAGCGCAGACAGCGCCTTCACCGCGAAGCTGCGGCGAAGCGGTTTCGTGATCCTCGGCCGCACGAATACGCCCGAGCTTGGCCTGATGCCGACGACCGAGCCCGAGGCGCATGGCGCGACCCGCAACCCGTGGAACCTCGCCTACTCATCCGGTGGCTCGAGCGGAGGGGCGTCCGCCGCCGTGGCGGCAGAGCTGGTGGCGGTGGCGCACGCGAGCGATGGGGGAGGCTCGATCCGTATCCCGGCGGCGCATTGCGGCCTCGTCGGGCTCAAGACGACACGCGGCCGCTGCTCGTTCGGTCCCGGCCTCGGGGAGCGTTGGGGCGGCTTCTCTTCGGAGCTCGTGGTCTCGAAGACCGTGCGCGACACGGCGGCTGTCCTCGACTTGGTCCAGGGCCCGATGCCCGGAGATCCGTACTTCGCATCGCTGCCGGCTCGGCCCTACGCCGACGAAATCGGCGCAGAGCCGGGGCGACTGAGGATCGGACTGATGCTGCGAGGCCCGCGCGGCCTCGCGGTGCACGAGGATTGCCTCGCCGCGGCGCATGCGGCGGCCCGCGCTCTCGAGGGCCTCGGCCATGCGGTCGAGGAGGCGTACCCCGAGGCTCTCGACGAGCCGAAGTCGGTGGCGAGCTTCGTCGTCGTCGTCTCCTGCTCGGTGGCGCGTGCCCTCGACGTCTGGGGCGAGAAGCTAGGACGAACGCTCGGCGCGGGCGATGTCGAGCCTCTGACCTGGGTGCTGGCA
>CAYGXT010000756.1:0-1564 GCA_964353695.1 uncultured Myxococcaceae bacterium | reverse complement strand
CTCTGGCTCATGAGTACCGGGGAGCCCTCGCCGCTGCTGGCGTACGGCTGCGCCACGCGTTGAGAGCCAACGTCGGCCGCCTCGCGCTGGGCACTACCGCTGCGGAAGGGAGCGCATGCCGAGCGTACTGATCACCGGAACGTCCTCAGGATTCGGACTGCATGCGGCCGTAGAGCTCGCACGGCGTGGCTGGCGCGTCTTTGCCACGATGCGCAACCTCGACAAGCGTACGCCGCTCGATGCGGCTGCCGCCGAGGCTGGCGTAGCGCAGCGCCTCGAGCTGATACGGCTCGACGTCACGGATGCGGCATCGATCGAGGAGGCCGTCCGGGACATCTTGCAGCGCAGCGGCGGGCGCCTCGATGCAGTGGTGCACAACGCGGGCGTGGCGGTGGGCGCCGCCTTCGAGGACGTGCCCGAGGCCGAGGCGCGCCGCGTGATGGAGACGAACTTCTGGGGCGTACTGGCACTGACGCGGGTGCTGCTGCCGGCGTTTCGCGCGCAGCGCAGTGGCCGCATCCTGATCGTCTCGAGCAACTCGGCCTACGCGGGCGAGCCCGCGAACGCGATCTACGTGGCGTCGAAGTGGGCGATCGAGGGATGGGCCGAGTCGCTTGCGTACGAGGTCTCTCCCTTCGGGATCGATGTGGTGCTGGTGGAGCCCGGTTCCTACAAGACCGAGATCTGGGGGAGCTCGCCGCGGATTCTGCCCGAGAGCAGTCCGTATCGCGCACTCATGCAGCACCTCGAGAAGGTGATCGACGAGAAGGTGCTCGCGCACGCGCGTGATCCGCGCGAGGTTGCGCAGGTGATCGCCCGGGCGCTCGACGCGCGGCGTCCCCGCTTTCGCTATCCGGTGGGGCCCGACGCGTGGATCGGCCATGTCTTGCGTGGCAAGCTGCCGAGCCGCGTGCAGCGCTTCGCCATCACCCGCCTTCTCGGTCTGCACCGCGTGCGGCCGTGAATCTCTGGCGAGGCGTCTTCGCGGCCGTCGTCGGCAGGCGACTCCCGCGCACGACGGGAAGCCTCAGCGTCGAGGGCGTCGAGAGGCCCGTGCGGATCCGGCGCGATGCGCACGGCATTCCCGTGATCGAGGCGCAAACCGAGGAGGACGCCTGGCTCGGGCTCGGCTTCTGCGAGGGACAGGACCGCGCTTTCCAGCTCGAGCAGATGCGGCGGGCCGTGCGCGGGCAGCTTGCCGAGATGGCGGGGCCGGCGCTGCTGGGAATCGACCGCTTCATGCGCCGCCTGGGTCTGCGCCGCGCTGCCGAGGCGCAGCTCTCGCTCCTGGACGAGCGTGATCGCCGCGCTCTCGAAGCCTTTGCGCGCGGCGTGAACGCGGGCAGGGGGCCACTCGGTAGCCCCCGCCCCGCTCACGAGTTCATGCTGCTCGGCGCGAAGCTTGGAGAGTTCGATGCGGCCGACGCACTTGGGTGTCTGAAGCTCGTGGGCTTCGCACTGGCTGCCCCCTGGCAGGCCAAGCTCGCACGTCTCGCGGTGTTGCGCGCCCACGGCGAGGAGGTGATGCGCGCGCTCGATCCCCTTTACCCCGAGTGGCTGCCGG
>CAYGXT010000755.1:0-1569 GCA_964353695.1 uncultured Myxococcaceae bacterium | reverse complement strand
GCCCTCGAGCTCGAACTGCCTTCCGACGAGGAAATCGTAGTCGGACGGCGCTTCCGGCCGCACCAGCTGAGGCTCGGACGCTGGCGTCATGCGCCCACCCAGCGACGCGCAGCCGCCGAGCAGGAGCGGAGCCCCCGCCAGGAGAGCGAGCGCTGTTCGCAGGAGCCGCGAGTCGCTCACCCTCCCGCCGTCTGCCCGTCGGGCGCCCCGAGGTAGCCCCCGTGTTCGAGGTACGCGACGACCTGCGCCACGCTCTCGGCAACGCCATGCCGGTTGCTGTCGAGCACGAGCTCGGGCGTCTCAGGCGCCTCGTAGGGAGCCGAGATGCCGGTGAAGTCGGGGATCTCTCCGGCCCGAGCCTTCGCGTACAGGCCCTTCACGTCGCGGGACTCGCAGGTCTCCACCGTCGCCGAAACCCAGGCCTCGATGAAATCACCCTTGCCCAGCAGCACGCGCACCGCGTCTCGATCCGCACGGTAGGGCGAGATGAAGGCGGTCAGCACGACGACCCCAGCGTCCGTGAACAGCTTGGCCACCTCGCCAATACGGCGGATGTTCTCGCTCCGATCGTCGGGCGAGAAGCCGAGGTTCTTGTTGAGACCGTGCCGGATGTTGTCGCCATCGAGCACGTAGGCGAGGTGCCCGCGCTGCACGAGTTCTCGTTCGACCGCCACGGCAATCGTCGACTTGCCGGAGCCGGAGAGTCCCGTGAGCCAGATCGTGACGCCGCGCTGGTCGAGGATGCGCTCGCGATCGAGCCGGGTCACGTGACCGGCATGCCAGGTGATGTTCGTGCTGCGCAGCTCGGGCTTCGAAGTCATTGGCCGCGAGGGTAGCCGGGGCGCGTTCCTGGTGTCGAGAGTGCGCGCAGGCGGCGAGCCTCGCGCACGAGCTGCTCGGCCACGCGATCCATCTCGGCTTCTGTGTTGAAGCGTCCAATCCCGATCCGCAGCGCCGAGCGTACGCGCGCCTCGTCGAGCCCGAGCGCCGCCAGCACATGGCTCGGATGCGGCTCCGCCGAGCTGCAGGCCGAGCCCGTCGAGAGAGCCACGTCAGGCAGCGCCAACAGCAGTGCCGCGGCATCGACTCCGGCAAACGAGAGGTTGAGGTTGCCGGGCAGCCGCCGCTCGGGATGGCCGTTGAGATCGACGCCATCGAGTCCGGCGTGAATCTGTGACAGAAGCCGATCGCGCAGCTCACGCAGCCGCTTCGACTCGGCCGCCATCTCCTCCAGCGAGAGAGCGAGCGCGCGGCCGAGCCCGACGATGAGCGGCACCGGGAGCGTGCCCGAGCGCAGGCCCCGCTCGTGGCCGCCCCCGTGCATCTGCGGCAGGAGGCGAACGCGGGGACGGGACCGGACGTAGAGAGCGCCGATCCCCTTCGGCCCATAGAGCTTATGCCCGCTCACGGAGAGCAGGTCGATCCCGAAGGCGTCGACATCGAGGGGGATCTTGCCGGCGGCCTGGGCGGCATCGCAGTGGAAGAGCACGCCCCGCTCCCGGCATAGGGAGCCGATCTCGGCCAACGGCTGCAGCACGCCGATCTCGTTGTTGGCCGCCATGACGGAGA
>CAYGXT010000754.1:0-1572 GCA_964353695.1 uncultured Myxococcaceae bacterium | reverse complement strand
GCGGGTGGCCGCTGTGCGGGCCGCAGCGAGTACGACCTGCTGCGCCTGCTCATCCTGGCGCTGGGCGGCATCTTCTCGTTCTCCGTGGTGCCGCTGCGCCTGATCAGCCTCCTCGGCTTCGCGACGACGCTGCTCGGGATCGCATACGGCGTCTTCGCGCTCGTCGCGCAGCTCGCGGGGCGCGTTCAGACGGGATGGACCTCGCTCATCGTGCTGGTCCTCGTCTTCGGCGGCGTGCAGCTTCTCTCTCTCGGCATCGTGAGCGAGTACGTCGGGCGCACCTACGAGGAGGCGAAGCGCCGTCCCCGCTACGTGATCGACCGCGTCGAGGGCATCGAGTGGCCCTGAGCTGCCCGGTCTGCGGCAGTGGCGACGTGTACCGGAAGCTTCGCAAGCAGGCCATCGATGTGCTGCAGTGCGGGGTTTGCTTCCTCGCGTTCTGGCAGCCCGAGCAAGGCTTCGATCCGGCGGGGCTCTACGACGGCGACTACTTTGCGAGCGAGACCGCGGCCTCTGGCTATGACGACTACGCCGCACTCGAGCCCGCGCTGCGCCTCACGTTCCGCCGGCGCTTGGAACGGCTGCGGCGGGCACCGGGGGCCAGGCTCCTGGACGTCGGCGCGGCCTACGGCTACGCGGCCTCCGAGGCCGAGCGCGCCGGCTTCCGCGTAGCGGCCGTCGAGGTCTCCAGCGAGGCGGCAGGGCGCGCTGCGGTGCAGCTCCCAGGGCGGATCGTTCGCGCGAGTGCGGATCTTCTTCCGTTCGAGAGCGGGAGCTTCGACGTCGTCACGCTCTGGGATGTGCTCGAGCACCTGCCGGATCCCCACTGCGCCGTGGCCGAGGTCGCGCGCTGCCTTTGCCCCGGGGGCCGTCTCGCGCTCACGACCGGCGACGTCGGAAGTCTTGCGGCGCGTCTGTCGGGAGCCCGCTGGCATCTCTACACCCTCCCGGAGCACCTCTTCTTCTTCTCGCGCGAGAGCCTACGGCGGCTGCTCGAGGCGCACGGGTTTCGCATCGAGAGCATGCGCGCGGAGGGTGGGGCCTATCCTGTGGGATACCTGGTGGAGCGCCTGCGCAAGACTCTCTTCGGCGGCGCTGCCTCTACGCCGCGCCGCTTTCCCGGCGCGAGCCTGGTCGTGCCCATGAACCTATTCGACGTCGTGACGCTCGAGGCAATCCGACTCGCTGCATGAGACGGCCGTGAGCTTCTTCTCCATTGACTCCGCACGCCTGCGGCGTGCTGCGCGCTTCGCTTGTGTCAGCGCTCACGGAGAAGCCGCTGGTATTGCGGCATCCGCCACGATTCCGGCGAGAGCTTCTGCAATCAGGCGGTGCCCAATGGCGTTCGGGTGGCAGAGGTCGGGCAGAAAGCCGTAGAGACGCGGATCCGACGCGAGCTTCTGCGCGCCATAGCGCCGCACGAGATCCTCGCGATCTTGCGCGAGCTCCGGATCCTGAGCGATGCGGGGCAGGGCCGATTCCACCAGAGCGGTCGCATCGAGGTACGGCGTGCCAGTCTGCTGCGCGACCCCCGCGAGCACGGCGGCCGTGCTCCCACGCACGCAGTTGGCG
>CAYGXT010000753.1:0-1578 GCA_964353695.1 uncultured Myxococcaceae bacterium | reverse complement strand
TGGGGGGCGCATGATACCCTACGCCCATGCGTCACCCGTACTTCGATCTGCCGACCCCGATCGTGATCGGGCATCGCGGCGCCGCCGGTGAGGCGCCCGAGAACACCCTCGAGAGCTTCCGCCGCGGTATCGCGGACGGCGCCGCCATCCTCGAGACGGACCTGCATGCGACACGCGACGGCGCCCTCGTGCTGCTGCACGACGACGACGTGGCCCGCACTACGGACGGCAGCGGCACTGTCGCGGAGCTGACGCTGGGGCAGCTGCAGCGGCTCGATGCCGGCCATCGCTTCGCGGCCGAAGGCGGCTTCCCATGGCGCGGCCGTGGACTCCGCATCCCGACGCTGGAGGAGGCCTTCGCAAGTCTGCCCGGCAGGCGCTTCAACATCGAGATCAAGGAAGAAGCGCCGGGCGTCGTCGAGCGCACGCTCGAGACCATCGCGAGGGCCGGGCGCGAGAGCCTCACGCTGCTGGCCGCCGAGAAGGACACGATCATGAGCCGTCTTCGCGAAGCCGTAGAGCAAACGGGCATCCGGGTCGCCATCAGCGCCTGCGTAGGAGACGTCCTGCGCTGCGTGCGCGCGGCTCTCGACGGTTCGGAGCCACCCCGGGATGTGATGGCGCTGCAGATCCCCGCCGAGTTCGGAGGACGGGCGCTGGTGACGCCGGAGCTCCTCGCGTTCGCGCACGCCCACGAGATCCAGGTGCACGTGTGGACCATCAACGAGCCGGCGCAGATGCACGCGCTCTTCGACCTCGGCGTGGACGGGATCATCTCCGATTACCCCGCACGGGTGCGCGACGTCGTGAGGCAGCGGGAGCGGTAGCTCAGCCCCCGCCGAGCCGGGCCAGCGCCCAGCGTGCATGCTCGGCGAGCAGCGCGTCGTCGCCCTCGGCGTGCGCGCGAACCAGCGACGACAGACGCGCCTCGCCCGAGTTGCCCGCGGCCACCAGCGCGTTGCGCAGCAGCGCACGCCACTTGGCACGGCGCAGCGCCGTGCGACGCGTGGCTGCGCGCCAGGCCTGCTCGTCGAGCGTGAGCAGCCAGGCCAGATCGGGCGCCACCCACTCGGCGCGCGGCGCCAGGCGGGCGCGCAGGCCGAGCGGATCGGCCGGCACGCGCCTTCGCTCGCGTTGGTTGAAGGGGCAGACCTCCTGGCAGAGGTCGCAGCCGAAGACGTGAGCACCCTGCCCTTCGCGCAGGCTCTCGGGGAGAGCGTCGCGCAGCTCGATCGTCGTGTACGAGAGGCAGCGCGTAGCATCGAGCACGCGCGGCCGGACGAAGGCGTCGGTGGGACAGACGTCGAGGCAGGCGCGGCAGCTGCCGCAGTGATCGGCCTGGGCCTCGTCCTGCGCGAGCGCGAGGTCGGTGAACAGGACGCCGAGAAAGACGTAGGAGCCAAGCTGCGGATGGATCAGGCAGCTGTTCTTGCCAATCCAGCCAAGGCCCGCGCGCGCCGCGAGCGCGCGCTCCAGCACCGGCCCCGTGTCGACGTAGGCGCGCGTTCTCACGGGAGCCTGCACCAGCGCCTCCAGCCCCGCCGCAAGCCCCTCGAGCTGGCCGAGCAGAACCTCGTG
>CAYGXT010000752.1:0-1582 GCA_964353695.1 uncultured Myxococcaceae bacterium | reverse complement strand
AGGGCCGCGTACAGTTCGGGCGCCCGATCGGCTCGTTTCAGGCGATCAAACATAAGTGCGCCAACATGCTGGTGAAGGTCGAGTCGGCGCGCTCGGCAAGCTATTACGCAGCCTGCGTCGCCGCCGAGGACGGCGCGGAGCTCATGGCGGCGGCCTCGCTCGCGAAGGCGTACTGCTCGGAGGCGTACTTCCGCTGCGCTGCCGAATGCCTCCAGGTCCACGGAGGGGTTGGCTTCACCTGGGAGTACGACGTCCATCTCTATTTGAAGCGCGCGAAGGCAAGCGAGACTTTTCTCGGCAGCCCGGCCTGGCACCGCGAGCGCATCGCAAACCACATGGGCCTGTAGTGCCCATGCGCGACCCGATCGACATGACGGGAAAGGTCGCAATCGTAACCGGCGGCGGCCGGGGAGTCGGGCGAGGGATCACGACGCGTCTGCTCGAGGCGGGCGCCGAGGTGGTGATCTGCGGTCGCAATGAGCCCGAGTCCCTCCCCGCTGTGGAGGGCCGGGCAGCAGTATTCACCGCCGCCGACGTGCGGGAGCCCGAGCAGATCGACCGCGTGATCGAGCTAGTGACCGGACGCTTCGGACGTCTCGATCTACTCGTCAACAACGCCGGCGGAGCTCCACCGGCCGACGCCGCGACGGCATCCCCGCGTTTCTCCGAGGCGATCATCCGGCTCAACCTCATCGCCCCGCTCGTCTTCGCGCAGAAGGCGAACGCATGGATGCAGACGCAGGAGGACGGCGGATGCATCCTCAACATCTCGAGCGTCTCCGCTTTGCGCCCGAGCCCGGGCACGGCAGCCTACGGAGCAGCGAAGGCCGGTCTGCTCTCGCTCACGACATCCCTTGCCGTCGAATGGGCGCCGAAGGTTCGCGTGAACGCGATCGTGGCGGGCCTGATCCGCACCGAACAGGCGAGCCTGCACTACGGAAACGAAGCGGGCATCGCAGCCGTCGCCGCCACCATCCCCCTGGGCAGGATGGGCGAGCCGGCGGACGTCGGCGACGCCTGCCTTTTCCTGGCTTCAAAGCTCGCAAGCTACGTGAGCGGAGCGGCGCTCCTCGTGCACGGCGGCGGCGAGCGTCCGGCATTTCTGGGAGCGGCGAAGAAGCAGTAGTCGCGTCGAGGCAGACCTGAGATCGGCATCGCGCAACGCGAGCAGGGCGTGAGCGGAGGAGTCTGGATGGGCACAGCGGTCGTGACGGGATCGGCCTCGGGGATCGGTGCGGCCGTGCGTGCATGTCTCGAGCGAGACGGCGACCGTGTGATCGGCGTCGACCTGCGCAATGCAGAGGTCGAGACGGACCTCGCGACGCCTGCGGGACGCAGCCGCGCCGTGAATGCAGTACGCGAGGCATGTGCTGGCGCCCTCGACCGCCTGGTGCTCTGCGCCGGGCTCGGCGTGCACGTGGACGACAGCGCGCGGATCGCGTCGGTGAACTACTTCGGAGCGGTCGACCTGCTGGACGGCTTGCAGGGCTGCCTTGCGGGACGCCCGGACGCGGCCGTTGCGGTCGTCTGCTCGAACTCGGCCCAGCTCGGCCCCTTCGAGGATCATCCCGTGGTGCACGCT
>CAYGXT010000751.1:0-1584 GCA_964353695.1 uncultured Myxococcaceae bacterium | reverse complement strand
CGCCGGAACAGCGCGAAGAGCGCGAGGGTTGCGACCGAGGCCACCAGAAGCACGTGCAGGTCCTCGTCCGGAATCGAGAGCAGGTCGCCCCGGAGCATTCCCGTCAGCTCGAGATCCCCGCGCGGGTTGAGGGCCACGAAGAGGATCGTGGCAGCCATGGAGACCGCCAGCAAAGCGCCGACTCGCCACTCCACGGGCGTCGCGTTGTTGCCTCGTCTCGGCAGCAGGTAGGCGAGCGCGGCGAACGTGGCCGCCAGCGCCCCGAGCCTCGCCAGCGCATGGGCGCCGTCGCCGGCGCCATGCCCGTGCCCCGTGAGCCAGAAGACGAGAGCTACACCGGCTGCCGCTACCTGGGGAAGCGCGACGCCCACCAGTACGATGCGCCGTAGCGCGACGTAGACGCCGAGCGTGGCGCAGAGTGTCGTCACCAACAGACCGCCAAACACTGCGTTGCGAAAGAGCGAGTCCGGTGAGAGCAGCCCGGCGAGGGAAAGCTCGTTCACGCCGTTCCCGCCAGGCGCAGCGTGCCATCCAGGATCGACGCGATACGTGCGATGCGCCCACGCAGCACATCGAGGTGATGGGTCACGATCCAGATCGCGACGTCGCGCTGCAGGCGAAGCGCGTCCAGCACATCGAGGATGGCTTCCTCGGCCTCGCGATCGATCCCTGCCGTCGGCTCGTCGAGGAAGAGCACGTCCGGCTCGCTCGCCAGTGCGCGCGCAAGCAGCACGCGCTGCCGCTCGCCACCGGAGAGCTCGCCATAGCGGCGCCGGGCCAGCGGGAGCGCACGGCAGGCGTCGAGGGCCGCGAGCGCGCGGCCCCGCTCGCGGGTCCCGAGCCGGCGCCACGGCGGCAGGTCGCCATAGGCGCCGAGCAGGGCCACGTCCAAGCCCGAGAGTGGATAGAGAGGATCGAGGGTCTCGCGTTGCGGCACATAGCCGAGCCGAAGGCCCGGACGGCGCCAGACGTGGCCCGCCCGCGCGGGCAGCAATCCCAGCAGCCCACGCAACAGGGTCGTCTTGCCGCTGCCGTTCGTGCCCACGAGAGCGACGCAGTCGCCGCTCCGGATCTCGAGGTCGATATCTTTCACGACGCTTCGCGATCCAGCCCCGAAGGACGCCCCTTCGGTACGAATCAGTGCCGGCTCGCTCATCGCGCAGGCGGTCTTGCGGCTGCGAGCGCCTGTATCAGTGCCTGGAGGTTTGCTTCGACGAACGAAAGGTAGCTCGAGGCCCCGGGCAGACCTCCCGTCATCACGGAGATGGTCGCCACGGGGGCGCCGACCTTCTCGCCCACGGTCGCCGGGAGGGAGCCCTCGAACGCAATCTCGTGTATGACGAGGTCGACGTGCTCACGCTGCCCGAGGGCGACCAGCTCCTCCAGATGCCCAGGCGTGGCCGGCACGCCGGGCTTGTACTCGAGGGTTCCGATCACCTCGAAGCCGTAGCGCTGCGCCAGGTAGGGAAGATCCATGTGGCCCGAGATCACCTTCCTTCCGCGCAGAGGCGCGGCGAGCGTCTGCCAGGCCACGATCTTCCCGTCGAGCTCCGAGAGGAAACGCGCGAGGCCCTGCCGGTACGT
>CAYGXT010000750.1:0-1588 GCA_964353695.1 uncultured Myxococcaceae bacterium | reverse complement strand
CGCAGGAATACTACGTCGGCATCACCTGGGACGGCCGTCGCAAGCTCCCGGTCATCATCTTCAGCGACATGGGAGGCATCGACATCGAGGAGGTGGCGGAGAAGCATCCCGACCACGTCTCGAAGACCCACGTCTCGACCCTGCTTCCGTTCACGCCGCACGTCGCCAAGGAAGCCGTCGCCGCGACGGGCGTCACCGGCAACGACCTCAACCGTCTTACGCCCATCGTGGCGAAGCTGGTCGAGATCTTCTTCCAGTACGATCTCACGCTCGCGGAGATCAACCCGCTGGCAAAGCTTGCGGACGGCCGATTCCTGGTGCTCGACGGCCATGTGGATCTCGAGGGCGATGCGCGGGGCAAGCATAAGAAGCTGCTCGAAGAGCTCGGCATCCAGCCCGAAGAAACGCGCCAGGCGCGTCCGCCGACGGACTTCGAGATCCGCGGAGCGCAGGTCGACGCTTCGGACCACCGCGGCGTGGCCGGCAATGTCGTCGAGTTCGACGGCAACCTCGGCCTCGTGATCGGCGCCGGCGGCGGCTCGCTCACGCTCTTCGATGCCGTGCGAAAGCACGGTGGCCGCCCCGCCAACTACTGCGAGATCGGCGGCAACCCGAGCGTCAAGAAGGCCTGCGCCCTCACCAAGCTCGTGCTCTCGAAGCCCGGCGTCGAGAAGATCGCCGTCATGATGAACGTGGTCTCGAACACGCGCGTCGACATCGTGGCCCGCGGCGTCATCAAAGGCTGCGTCGAATCGGGGCGCGACCCGGCGAAGACCATCGCCATCTTCCGGATCCCCGGCTCCTGGGAGGCCGACGGCTTCAAGATCCTCAAGAAGTACGGCGTCGAGTACTGCGACCGCAGCGTCTCGATGTACGAAGCCGCGGGCCGCGCCGTCGCGAAGATGGGGAGGTAACGCGATGTCCATCCTCATCCACAAGGAGACCACGGTCATCATCCAGGGCATCACGGGCCGCGAGGCCGTGAGCATGACCCGGGAGGGCCTCAGCTACGGCACGAAGATCGTGGGGGGCGTCACCCCGGGCCGCGCCGGCCGCGACGTCTACGGCGTGCCCGTCTTCGACTGCGTCGCCGACATCACGAAACGCATGCACGTGGACGGCTCGATCGTGACCGTGCCGCCGGCTTTCACCAAAGATGCCGTCTTCGAGGCCATCGAGAACGGCATCAAGCTCCTCGTGATCGTGACCGAGCGCATCCCCCGCGGAGAGGTCGCCCAGATGGTGGAGCTCGCGAGCCTGCGCGGCGCGCGCATCATCGGCCCGAACTGCCTCGGCATCCTCTCTCCCGACGAGGCCAAGATGGGCGGCCTCGGCGGACGTGCCGAGGACGCGAAGAAGGCCTTCCGCAAGGGCCCCATCGGCGTGATGTCGCGCTCGGGGGGCATGACGACCGAGATCTGCAACACGCTTACCGCCGCGGGCCTTGGACAGAGCACGGCCGTCTCGATCGGCGGCGACGCGATCATCGGCTCCACCTACGCCGAGCTAATGCCCCTCTTCGAGGCCGACCCCGAGACCCAGGCCATCGCCATCTACTCCGAGCCCGGCGGCCGCATGGAGGCGGAGC
>CAYGXT010000749.1:0-1592 GCA_964353695.1 uncultured Myxococcaceae bacterium | reverse complement strand
TTCGACTCTCCGAACGCTCCGGATCTCGTGATCTCGCCCTGCGACTGGACGCAAGGGATCCAGCACGGCACCCACGGCGCGCTGCACGTGCGGCAGGCGCGGGCCCCTCTCTGGCTGGTCGGCCCCCGCGTACGGCCCGGGATGCACGAGGTCGCGGTGCGCGAGGTGGATATCCTGCCCACGGCGCTCGCAGCGCTCGGCTTTCCGCGCATCGATGGCGAAGACGCCACCGGCCGCAGCTCCAGCGAGCGGGGCGTCGCGCCCGACGTGCTGCTGCTGCGTCAGGATGGCCGCGTGCTGCACGAGCTTCTCGACGAGGGCCGTGCACCGGCAGAGAGGCTCTACATCCTACTGCTCGACGGGCTCTCGCAAACGGAGCTGGAGCATCGCCTGGCGAGCGATCCGGCTGCGCTCCCTAATTTGCGCAAGCTGCGACAGCGGGCGGCGGTGCTGGCGAACGGGCAGATCGTGAACTTTCCGTCCATCACCTGGCCGAGTCACACCGTTCTTGGCACGGGTGCCTGGTGTGGCCACCACGACGTGGTGAACCCGAGCTATTACCTGCGCGAGAAGCGCGAGCTGGTTTCGCCGCAGGGCCAGCAGGTGCGAACCGAGAGTTTCGTCTCGCAGCGGGTCGAGACCCTCTACGAGGCCTTTCATCGCGTACGCGGCGCCAGCGCGCTCACGGCGAACGTCTACGAGCCGCTCGGCCGCGGCGCGGATCACGCCGTGCTGGAGGGCCGGAACCTCTGCGACCGCGCGCGGGTCAAGGCCCTCACGGAGGAGCTGATGGCCGACTGCGATCCGCGCTGGGAGCAGGACGCGCAGGCGGCCGTCGCACGCGAGTCGATCCTCGATACACGCGGCGTCGCGCAGGTGGTGGAGCTCTTCACGCGGCCGGGGCTCGAGCCTCCGGTCTGCGTCTACCACGAGCTGACGCTCACCGACGGCGCCGGGCACGATTACGGCCCTCACGGCTCCGGCCTCGCGGCCGCCCTCGATGAGAGCGACCGCCGCGTCGGGCGCGTGCTCGACCTGCTGGAGCAGAGGGGCCTGCTGGACGGCACATTCTTCGTGGTGACGGCCGATCACGGCATGGCGCCGCAGGACGTATCGCTCCGTGCCAACCCGGCGCATCACGTGACGCGCATCGGGCTCGAGGCCGTGGTGGCGGAGCCGATGATCTGGCTGAAGGACCTCGCGGTAGAGGTCGAGTGTGCAGCGGACGGGCGTACCGCTCGCGTCGTTGTCTGCGAGAACGATGCGCTGGCCTCGGGCGAGCGCCCGGAGGTGTACGGTGCGGAGGTGATCGTGGAGGCCCATGTGCCGGGCTCGGCGCCCCGGCGCATCGCCCACGGGCTCACGGGGCCGGGCGGAGTCTATGGCTTCGCGACGCCGTCGGATCTGGCGCCGGAAGATCAGGCCGTCTCCGTACGCGCGCCGGGCTTCAATCCGCGCCGGCTGCGTCTCGATGGCGCAGCGCTCGCCCTCGAGCTGCGCGAGGCGCTCTACGGCCGCAGCAGCGGAAGAAGCGCGTGATCGAGGGGCCCGGAAGCGGAGCAGGAGCTCTGCGCCGGAGGGCGCTGCTCTTG
>CAYGXT010000748.1:0-1592 GCA_964353695.1 uncultured Myxococcaceae bacterium | reverse complement strand
ACCTCGCCTCCCGTCACGTCGAAGATCTGCCGCATGCCGTAGGGGCCGCTACCGACCACCACGGGCGGCTTCAGCGTCGCGGAATACTCGCAGAGAAGCTCGAGCTTCGGCTCGTTCTTCACGGAAGGCTGCCCTCTACCCGACCAGCCCCGGCGCGCAGCGGGCGAGTGTCTCGCCCATCTCGGCCGGAGACAGGGAGACGGCGACGCCCGCCTTCTCGAGCGCGGCGATCTTGTCGCTGGCCCTCCCTTTGCCACCGGCGATGATGGCGCCGGCATGCCCCATGCGCTTGCCGGCTGGCGCGTTCTGGCCCGCAATGAAGGCCACGACCGGCTTGCTCATCTGGGTGCGGATGAACTCCACCGCCGTCTCCTCGGCCGAGCCGCCGATCTCACCGATCATGACCACTGCCTTGGTCAGGGGATCCGCCTCGAAGAGCGCGAGCGCGTCCACGAAGCTGGTGCCGACGACGGGGTCGCCGCCGATGCCGAGGCGCGAGAGCTGATCCACGGCCTCATAGGTGAGCGTGCCCGAGCGCGAGATGACGCCGACCGAGCCGGGGCGGGTGATCTGCGCCGGCATGATGCCGTGATGCCGATGCGGCTCTTCCGCCACCTCGGTTCTCAGGCAGGTGCTTGGCAGCGGGCGCGTAGCAGCGTAGATTATAACATTGTGTTGCTGGTGCGTGCGCCGTCCTACACCGGGGGGTGATCGGGCGGGGGACGCGGAAAGCCGCGGAGCGCTGCGCACAGAGCCGTTTCAGGTTCTGCGCACGGCGTGCCGATGCGAAGGATTCATGCGCCGAGCCCTCGCCACACTCGCCGCGGCTGCTGTACTCGCCGTCTCGGCGGGCGTGCACGCTACGCCGGCTGATTTCCCGAGCCCGCCGGGACTGCAGCCGCAGGTCCGATTCTGGACCCGCGTCTACACCGAGGTCGGGACCGACGCCGCGCTGATCCACGACGCCTACCACCTCGACGTTGTCTACGAGCGCGTCGACTTCCCGGAAGATCTCGGCGGCCGCATGCTGGATGCACGCTACGAGGCGACCAAGGAGAAGTACCGGGAGATCCTGCGCAAGCTCGCCTCCGGCGCGCGTGAGAACCTCGCCGCGGAAGAGCAGCGCGTGCTGAAGCTCTTCCCGGAGGGCGTCTCCAACGACACGCTGCGGATCGCGGAGGACAGCGTCCGCCTGCAACGAGGCCAGGCCGACCGATTCCGCGAGGGTCTGGTCCGCTCCGGCGCCTGGGAGGGCCACATCGAGCGTACGCTCGAGAAGAAGGGTCTACCGAAGGAACTGGCGGCCCTTCCCCACGTCGAGTCCTCCTACAACCCGCTGGCCTATTCGAAGGTGGGCGCAGCCGGCCTCTGGCAGTTCATGCCGGGAACCGGCCGCACTTTCGCCCTGCGCGTGAACGGCGTCGTGGACGAGCGCATGGATCCCTTCCGCGCGACGGAGGCGGCGGCGGATCTGCTCGGCCATAACTACGAGATGCTCGGGAGCTGGCCCCTATCGCTCACGGCCTACAACTCCGGTGCCGGCGGCATGGCGCGTGCCGTCCGCGAGCTCGGCACCAACGACATCGCCGAGA
>CAYGXT010000747.1:0-1595 GCA_964353695.1 uncultured Myxococcaceae bacterium | reverse complement strand
TCTACCGCGTAGGCGACGCCCGCTCCGGTACGCGTGGTCAGGTACGAGATCAGCCGCTGCGCCACGCGCGACGCGAGCGCCACGGCGTCCACGCCGCCCTGACAGAGGAAGATGAGATCGAGATCCGAGTGGACCGTGAACTCGCGCCCGCCGATCTTGCCCATGCCGAGCACGGCCAGCGAGCCTGCCGCTTCGCCTCCCGGCAGGTTTCTCTGCGCACGTGCGAGCGTCTCGGCGAGAATTGCCTCGGCCAGCTGCGAGAGGAAAACGGAGAATTCCTCGAAGCCGATCACCCCCCCCAGCTCGAGTGCCACCGCGAGCAGGGTCTCGTCGCGGCGAAGCAGCCGCAGGCCATCGAGGGCTCCTTCCAGATCGGGCGGCGTCGCCGCAGCCGCCGCCAGCAGCTCCGGACCCCGTTCGCGCAGCACGCCGGGCTCGGCAGCGGCGATGCGCTCGAGCAGGAGTGGTCGGTGCGCGAGATAGCGCGCAGCTTCGAGGTTCGTGACCAGCGCGCTGGCGAGGCCGAGCAGGCGCGCTCCGTCGAGCGAAGCTGCGGCAGCATCGCCCCCCCGCCGGGCCACGAAGGGATCCAGCACGAGCCCCACGCGCGCCGCTAGCCCGGAGCCAGCGAGCACCTCGCGCAGGCGTGCCTCGAGCGGCGGCATCACTCCTCGCCTCCCAACACCAGCGCGTCGAAGTGGAACCGCACCTTGCTCCGCACGGCCGTCCAGTCGTCGGTCAGGCGCGCGCGAGCACGCTCTCCCTCCGGATCACCGTAGCCCATGCGACGAGCCAGGCCGATCTGGCCCTCGCGCTCTCGCGGAAAGCGCTGCGTCTGGCGCTCCTCGACCAGCTGGATCGCATGCTCGGCCCGACGCAACCATGTGTAGGCGGTCACGAGCTCCTCACCCGCTGCCTCGGGCAGCAGGTGCTCCTGCACCAGGCTCGAGAGGGCTTCCAGCACGTTGCCCGTACGGATGCCGCGATGCCGCCCGCCATGAAAGAGCTGGAGCGCCTGCACCAGGAACTCCACGTCGCGGATCCCGCCCGGCCCCTCCTTGAGGTCGATCTCCAGATCGCGCCCTGCGCGGCGGCGCTCCTCCTCGATACGAAGCTTCATGGCGCGTACGGCTCGGGGCGCCTGCGGATCGATCAGGCGCCGGTAGACGAAGGGCACCACACCCTCGGAGAAGGCCCGCGCCGCGGCCGACGGCCCCGCCACGTGGCGCAGCCGGATCAGCATCTGCCGCTCCCAGTCCTGCCCGAACGACTCGTAGTAGCCGAGCGCCGCATCGACGCTGTTCGCAACCGGCCCCTGCGCGCCCTCGGGCCGCAGGTCGAGATCCACGCGGTAGGCGAAGCCATCGGCCTCGGCCCGCTCGAGGCCGGCCTTGAATACGCGCACCAGCTTCGCAATCGCCGCGTTGCGCGAGCCGTCCTCGAACTCAGACGATTCGTCGTAGACGAAGAGCAGATCGACGTCCGATGAGAAGTTGAGCTCGCGCCCACCGAGCTTCCCCAGGGCGAGCAGGCTCGGCGGCTCGACACCGGTCGTTTCCGCGGCGCAGACGAGGCCAGCTGCGAGGCAGCGGTCG
>CAYGXT010000746.1:0-1600 GCA_964353695.1 uncultured Myxococcaceae bacterium | reverse complement strand
TGGACAGCCTCGTGGCCTTCCATCACGACGGCAGCGTCTGGAAGCTGTGGAGCGACGAGGTGCTCGGCGTTCAGTTCGATGCCAAATGAGGTGAGCCGAGCGCAGCGACGTCGCGCGACGCTCCTGATCGCGCTGGCCTCCTGGATGTACGGCTGCGCGACCTTCCCCGTGAACACGCCGCTCCGGCGCTGGGAGCCGCACCGCCCCGCCGCCGCGTCGGCGACGGGGCGGCGCAGCGACATGCTGATCCTGCTGGCGTTCTCTGGCGGCGGAACCCGCGCCGCAGCCTTCGCGTACGGCGTGCTCGAGGAGCTCCGCGACACGGAGGTCGTGATCGGTGGAAAACCACGCCGCCTCCTCGACGAGGTCGACTTCGTTTCCGGCGTCTCCGGTGGAAGCTTCACCGCAGCCTATTATGCGCTTCACGGTGACGGCATCTTCCAGGACTTCGAGGAACGTTTTCTGCGCCGAAATGTTCAGCGAGATCTGTTGCTGAAACTCCTCAACCCCATCAACTGGGTGCGCCTGTTCTCACCTTTCTTCGCGCGCAGCGACATCGCCGCGGAGTACTATGACCAGCAGATCTTCGACGGTGCCACGTTCGCGGATCTTGCACGCGGGCCGGGGGGCGAGCTCGTGATCAACGCCACGGACATGGTGCGCGGCAATCGCTTCTCATTTCGCCAGCCCGAGCTCGACTTCCTCTGTGCCGATCTCGCGGGCATCCCGCTCGCGCGCGCGGTCGCTGCCTCGTCCGCCGTTCCCGGATTTCTCACTCCGGTGATCCTGCGCAGCTATCCAGGCACGTGTGGCTTCGAGCCCCCGGCCTGGATCGAGACGACGCTCGAGAACCGTGAAGAGTCGCGCCGTCGGCTGCGGCAGGCGCAGGTCCTGCAGTCCTACCTCGCCCCCGAGCAGGAGTACGTCTATCTCCTCGATGGTGGCATCGCTGACAACCTCGGGGTCCGGTTCAGCTTCGAGGGAACGGTGCGCGAGGGCGACCTCCAGCAGACGCTCGAGCGTGCCGGGCTGTCCGACGCCCGTCAGATCCTCATGATCGTGGTCAATGCCGAGACCGAGCCCGAGCTCACGTCGACCGAGGGCCGGCTGATCCCGACCGGGCTGCTCACGCTGCTCCGGACGGCGGTGGGCATCCAGACGCGATCGACCAACTTCGAGACGCTCGAGCTCATGCGCTCGAGCTTCAAGGAATGGGCCCGGGAGTTGTCGGAGAAGCGTGGCCACCCCGTAGACTTCCGACTCGTCGATCTCTACTTCGATGCGCTGCCGGAAGCGGCAGAGCGTACGTACCTGAAAAACCTCCCGACCAGTTTTGTTCTGGACGACGAGGCCGTGGATCGACTCCGCGCTGCGGGCCGCAAACTCTTACGCACCTCCCCGCCGTTGCGGGAGGCGCTCGAAGGGATGGCCGAGCTGCCCCAGCCGTAGTCACGCGTGCCGTGCCGAGCGGTGATCACGGCGCGCTGACGGCCTTTCCGGGCGCTCCAATCGCGGCGCGCCCGACGGCTGACGTTCTATCGAGGAGGGGTCGTTCGCGTCTACGGCGTCGGCGCCGCCTGCTCGGCCGCCTCCTCCTCGG
>CAYGXT010000745.1:0-1601 GCA_964353695.1 uncultured Myxococcaceae bacterium | reverse complement strand
CGGGACCGAGAAGCAGCTCCGACCCATAGACCAGGACGCAGAGAGCGATCGCAACGCCAGTGGCGAGGAGTGGAGCGCCCCGCCGCGACAGCTGCTCCACCTCAGCCATGCGGGCAAGCTGGAGGCTTCCCCCGGGCGTGCGGCCGATCCTCTCGATCAGGGCCTGGCCCAGCCGTTCAGGCGCACCCGCGTCGCGGAACGTGCGCCGCGACAGCAGCAGCACGCTCCTCCGGGTGCCGATCCGCAGCCCACGACGGCTGATGCTGAGGTCGGTGATCTCGTCCCAGCCCGTGAAGCGCTCGCCGCCCGCGAGCCAGGAAGCCGCATGACGCAGCCCGGTGGCATGAAGCGTCAGGGCTCGCCGGCCCGCACGCAGCGCGAAACTCTCGACTTCGGGGGAGAGGCTCTCCTCGGTCACCCGGAGAATCTCCCCCACCCGTTCAGGTTCGTCGAGGCACCGCGAGCGAAGGAACGACCCGGGTGAAGACGAGGTAGACCAGCGCGAACGCACCGAGGAAGCCAAGCGCGATGCCGAACTGCACGGGCCCCGCCCAGGCGCCCGGATCCTTCGGAGCCAGCGACGGCCACACCAGCACGTTGCGCTCCAGCCAGAAGCCCAGCATCGAGACGATTGCCACCGAGCCGAGGATCGCCGGCGTACGCTTGGGCCGCTGGCCGAGGAGCACCCAGAAGGGCACTACCCAGCAACCGGCCCAGGCCAAGAGCGTCAGCTTCACCCAGGGTTCGGCCAGGCGTGTCCAGTCGATGTTCCAGGTGCTCTGGAAGAACTGGGTGCCGAGGCGCGCCTCGAGGAAGAAGGTCTCCTCGGGAAGGTTCCCGTACCAGATCGGCAGATACTGCGACCAGAACAGGTACATCCAGAAGATCGAGAACGCGAAGACCATCTTCCCAATGTCGTGCAGGCGACCCGAGGTGACTTCGCCCTCGAGGCCCGGCGCGCCCCGATGCAGCACCGTGAGCAGAGCGGTCGCCGAGACGGCCGTCAGGAAGGCGCCCCAGGAGAAGTACGCGCCAAAAAGGTTCGAGTACCACATCGGAGACAGCGACATCACCTGGTCGAAGCCGAGGATCGAGAAGCCGAAGGCGTAGATCAGCAGCAGCGCCGGCGAGATGCGCCGCAGGCTCCGCGCCGAGATCTCACGCTCGACCTCGTCGCCGCGCCAGCCCCGCGTCCAGCGCGCGGCCAGCCCTCGCACAGCGCCGGCCACCTCGACACCATGAAGCGTAGGGCGGGCGGAGTGGTAGAGGAAGCGGACGGAGAAGAACGCGAGCAGGCCGAGGATGGCGAGATCCACGCTCACGAGGCGCGGAACGTTCAGCCATGCGGCCTTGGCCGGCACCGGATTCGCGATCCACGGGTAGATGTGGTCTCGCCCGAGGAAGCCGACGATGCCGAGCAGGAACGAAACCGGAACCCAGGCTGCCAGCCCCTCGGCGATGCGCCTGACGGGGCCGGGCCAGTGCGCGCCCACCGTCACAAAGATCGCGGCGATCACCACCCCGCCCTGCGCCAGGCCCGCAAAGTAGAGGAAGTTCACGTGGTAGGCGCGCCAGGCGGTGTCTGGGTCGGTCGAGAGGCC
>CAYGXT010000744.1:0-1602 GCA_964353695.1 uncultured Myxococcaceae bacterium | reverse complement strand
AGGCGGGGCAACGACTCAGACGCAGGACGATGCCCGCGAGTGGAGCCGTTCGCTCCCCATGCTCTACTCTTCCGCCCATGGATCCCGCGGAAAGATGCTGGACGCTCTAGGCCGCACGGCAGATGGTGGGCGACGTACGCGTGCGGACCGAGCGCGCCGTTGGGGAATCGGATCGCCTGATCGCCGAGCGCGACGCCACGCCGGCGGACTCTCCGCGGCGCAAGCGCGCCGAGGAGCGCATCCAGGCCGTCATCAGCCGCTGGGCACGCGAGATGGAGGCTCTCGGACTCGAGGTGAAGGGCCTCTGGCTCGTCGACTTCGACAACGGCAGCGGATACTACTGCTGGCGCTGGCCCGAGGTCGATCTCGCCCATTACCACGGCTACGACGAGGGCTTCGAGGAACGGATCCGGATCCAGTAATCAGTGCGGCGCGGCCTACGCCGCGCACACGAAGTCGGCACCCTCGACGAAAGCCATGGCCGCGAGTGCCGACCGGATCAGCGTCCGGGCTTCGAGGCCTGCCACGGAGACGATCAGAGGAGTGCCGCGCAGATCCCGCAGGGCCTCGGGCGGTACGACCGGCGCGCCATGGATACGTTGCCCGAGCCGCCCCGGATGCAGCTCGATGACGTGAGAGGGCGTGCGGCCGCAGGTGGCGAGAGCGCGGCGAAGGCTACGACCGGTGCCGCCGTAGCCCCAGAGCAGGTACTCGCGGCTTGCGGCAAGGAATCCCTCGGCGAGAAAATGCGCCTTGCAGGCCGTGAAGCGTTCGATGGCATACACCGGAGAGCGTCGCGAGAGACGCTCGGGGCCGTCGCGCCAGCCCAGCAGACGGCGCGGCACCACGCCGATCCGGCGTCCGCTCGCGAGCAGGCGCAGTACGAGGTCGTAGTCCTCCGGCCAGCCGCAATCGCGCCAGCCGAAAGCGAGCAGGGCGTCGCGGCGTAGGCAAAGGCTTGGATGCGCCACGGGACACTCGACGAAGGCCTCGGCGGCGACGCGCTCTGGCGAGTCGATGGTGTTGAGCCAGCGCTCGTAGGCTCGGCGTCCGTCCGAAAGCGCTGCGCGCGGAAAGAGCCTCACATGGCAGCCGACAGCGGCAAGGGTCGGGTCCGCCTCGAGGGTTGCGAGCTGCAGCGCGAGCCGATCGCGGTGCATCCAGTCGTCGGCGTCCATGCGCGCGACGAAAGAGGCCCTGCATGCTGCGAGGCCTTCGCGCAGGGCGGGCACGAGACCGCGAGCGGGCGTCCGGAAGAGCCGGACCCGCGGGTCCCCGGCGGCGGCCGCCGCCGCCACGCGGGCCGTGCCATCGCAGGAGCCGTCGTCGACGACGACGACCTCCAGGCGGGCCTCTCGCTGGCGCAGGCAGCTGCGCAGGGCTGCCGGCAGGGTGCCCTCTGCGTCGCGGGCGGGCAGGAGCACGGAGACGCGGGGGAGGGGCAGGGCCGTCATAGGGCCCCGCCCTCAAGCAGGCGCGCCGTCCGTCGATGTGTCCAGGAAGGGGAATCGGCCCGCGCGCGGCGGATCCCTGTCCGAGGTGCTGCGTGCTCGCCTATCTGGGGATCGCCATCGTGGTCGCGGCCGTTGCCGGCGGCTTCGT
>CAYGXT010000743.1:0-1604 GCA_964353695.1 uncultured Myxococcaceae bacterium | reverse complement strand
CAGGTCGAGGTCACCGACAAGTGGCTCCGCCTCGGCAATCCCTGGGAGATCGCCCGGCCGGAGATCAACTACGCCGTCAAGCTGGGCGGCCACACCGAGGCGTACCACGACGAAGAGGGTCGCTACCGCGTCGAGCACGTGGTGGAGGGCGACGAGGTGAACCAGGTGCTCGCCTACGTGCAGTATGACCGGAGCCGGCTGATCGAGGGGGTGCGCCGTACCATCGAGACGGCGCATCGGGCCGGGCAGATCACGCTCGAGGAGAGCGCGCGCCTGCGCAAGCGCTACGAGCAGGGCCTGCAGGAGTACACCTACCTGGTACGTGACGAGTAGCTGCCATGCTGGAGCTGCTGGCGAACATCGATCGAGTCTCCGCCCTCGGGCACGGCTTCCTCGCCGTCGCCATCGGCATGATGGTCCTGACGCTGGTGCTGCGGCGGGTGCATTCGGAAGCGAGGGTGCGCCTGCGCGTCGCCACGCTGATGCAGCTCGCCGGCGCCGCGGGCCTGCTGCTCCTGGGCGTGTTGCTCACACTCGGCGTCGACGAGAGCTCCTTCCTCTTCCGCCTGGTTCGCGACATCTCCGACGTCTGTCTGGCCGTGGCCATGGTCACGATCTTCGGCGTCCTGCTCTTCGACTACGTCCTCGGCCCGCTCGGACTGCGGCCTCCAGGCATTCTCACCGACCTGATCGTTGCGGGGAGCTCCGTCGCGGTCACGATCGCCGTGCTGGCCGCTCTCGATCGCGACGTCTCCAGCGTGCTCACGACCAGCGCCATTGCCACGGCGGTCATCGGCTTCTCGCTCCAGGGCACGCTCAGCTCGGTGATGGGCGGAATGTCGCTCCAGCTCGACCGTACCGTACGCGAGGGAGACTGGATCCGGGTCGACTCGATGGAGGGATGCGTCTCGGAGATCCGCTGGCGGCAGACCTCGATCGTTACGCGAGACGGCGACACCGTGGTGATCCCGAACTCCCATCTCGCGAGCACCATCGTCACGATCCTCGGCGAGCACGGCAGTCGTGAGATCCAGTCGCGCCGCTGGATCCGCTTCGAGATCGACCACGGCGTGCCGACCGGCGACCTGATCGCGGCCGTCGAGGACTCGCTCCGCGACAATCCAGTCCGCAACATGGCCCACCTGCCGGCGCCCGACTGCGTGCTGATCGACCTCCGGAGTGCGTGGCAGACGTTCGCGATACGCTACTGGCTGAAGAACCTCCACGAAGACGACGCGACCGATTCGGCCGTGCGCATGCGGTTGATCGCCGCGCTGCAGCGCATGGGGGTCGGCTTCTCCTTTCCCACGCATTCGGTGCTGCTGCATCCGAAGGACGCGCGGCATCTCGAGCTGGCGCAGGAGCAAGAGCGCGAGCGCCGCCTCCAGGCACTCTCGAGCGTGTCGATCTTCTCGCCGCTCACGGAAGAGGAGCGTGCGTCGCTGGCAACGAAGCTGCTCTTCACGGCGTTCTCGCCGGGCGAAATCATCACGCGGCAGGGCTCCATCGCCAACTGGCTCTACGTCGTCATCCAGGGCAAGGCGGTAGTGCGAGTGGCCGCCGCGGACGGGGGGCCGGATCGCCGCGTCGCCTCTCTCGAGCCC
>CAYGXT010000742.1:0-1608 GCA_964353695.1 uncultured Myxococcaceae bacterium | reverse complement strand
ACGATGGACTGGATGGAGCAGGAGCAGGAGCGCGGCATCACGATCACGTCGGCTGCGACGACCTGCTTCTGGAAGGATCACCGCATCAACATCATCGACACACCTGGCCACGTCGATTTCACGATCGAAGTGGAACGCTCGCTACGCGTGCTGGACGGCGCGGTGGCGGTGTTCTGCGGCGTGGGCGGGGTGGAGCCGCAGTCCGAGACGGTCTGGCGCCAGGCGGACAAGTACCGCGTGCCACGCATTGCCTTCGTGAACAAGATGGACCGGGTCGGAGCGGATTTCCCCCGGGTCGTGTCGATGATGCGTGAGCGCCTCGGTGCGAACCCGGTGCCGATCCAGATTCCGGTCGGCAGCGAGGATGCATTCCGAGGCGTGGTGGACGTCGTGCGCGAACGCGCCATCTACTGGGACGAAGCCAGCCTCGGCTCGGACTACGCCGAGGCGGAGATCCCGGAAGAGCTCCTGCCCGTGGTCGCTGAGTGCCGCGAGCGCGTGGTCGAGGCGGCGGCCGATTTCGACGAGGCCCTGATGGCCCGCTACCTCGAGGGCGAGGCGATCGCGCCCGAAGAGATCCACAAGGCGCTGCGCGAGGCGACCCTGCGGCTGAAGGTCGTGCCGGTGCTGTGCGGCTCCGCATTCAGGAACCGCGGTGTACAGACGCTGCTCGACGCGGTCCTGCAGTATCTGCCGTCCCCCCTCGACGTGCCGCCCGTCACCGGTGTCGTGCCCGAGGGCGAGCGGGGGGCAGGCAAGGAGATCCAGCGCAAGGCCAGTGACGACGAACCGTTCTCGGCGCTGGTCTTCAAGCTGATGAACGATCCGCACGTCGGCCACCTCACGTACATCCGCGTGTATTCTGGTCGCGTGAAGCCGGGCGATCAGGTGCTGAACGTGGCGCGGGGCCGCAAGGAGCGCGTCGGTCGTCTGCTGCAGATGCACGCGAACAAGCGGCAGCCGGTCGAGGAAGCCTGCGCCGGAGAGATCGTGGCCGTGATCGGCCTGCGTGGCGCGGTCACCGGCGAGACGCTGTGCGATCCGCGCCATCCGATCCTGCTCGAGCCCCTCGAGTTCCCGGAACCCGTGCTCGCGATCGCCATCGAGCCCAAGACCCAGGCCGACATGGACCGGCTCGGCGAGGCGCTACAGCGCCTGGTGCAGGAGGATCCATCCTTCCGCGTCTCCACCGATCCTGAGACGGGTCAGACGCTGATCTCGGGCATGGGCGAGCTGCACCTCGAGATCATCACGGACCGGCTGCTCCGGGAGTTCAAGGTCGGCGCCAACGTGGGTCCGCCGCAGGTCTCCTACAAGGAGACGATCACGAAGGCCGTCCGCGTCGAGGGTCGCTATATCAAGCAAACCGGAGGCACGGGCGACTACGCTGTGGTCTGGATCGAGGTCTCTCCGGGCGTGCCCGGCTCGGGCTTCCAATTCGAAGAAGCGGTCAAGGGCGGGGCGGTTCCGCGCGAGTACTTCTCGGCCGTGAGGGGCGGCTGCGAGGAGGCGGCGCAGAGCGGGCAGCTCGCGGGGTACCCGGTCGTGGACCTCCGCGTGCGCCTGGTCGACGGGCAGACCCACGAGGTCGACTCGTCCGAGCGCCCG
>CAYGXT010000741.1:0-1611 GCA_964353695.1 uncultured Myxococcaceae bacterium | reverse complement strand
CGGGATCCGGCCGACATCGTCTGGGAGAAATAGGCCTAGAGCGTCTGGGGCCGCGACGCCCGCTACGGCGCCGGCGGCGAGGGCTCCTGCGCGGCGATGCGCTGCGGCGGCGCTAGCCGCCCTTCGCGCATGAGGAGCGCGAGGCCGAGCGCTACCGAGACGGCTGCCGGCAATAGCCAAACCACCGGCGTGTGATCTCCCGGGGCGTTGAAGCCCGGGATCGGAAAGCGCTCGACGAGCTGCACCGACAGCAGGCCCGCGCCCGCAATCGCCATCGAGAGCAGGATCGGGGCGAGAAGGGAGTCCGAGACGAGGCGCGCGTAGCCAAGCACAGCGCCAATCAGCAGCGAGCCGAGCGTGGCGGAGACCCAGCCGGCCGGCGCGCCGATCAGATTGCCATGCCCGAGGGCGTAGAGGATCGCGGTGCCAAGGATGCCGCGGCTTGCCCCACCGAGGGCCACCAGGCCCTGCTGCACCACGCCGCGGAAGAAGAACTCCTCCACCACGGGTGCGAGCCCCACCAGGACGATGGCCACCTCGACTGCGGATAGCCCCGTCGCGAACGCCTGCGCCTCCGGCATGCCTTCGGGTGGCTTCAGGGCCTCTGCTGCCGGCATCAGCGTGCGAACGATGTTGTCGACCTCGCTTGCGAGCAGGGCCAGCGGCACGAGCAGGAGCAGCGCAAGCAGGAGCCGCGGCGCCAAGCCGCGCAGGCCGATGCGCTCGGCCTGCGGCGGCTGCACGCGCCGCGCGGCAAGCGTTCCCGTCACGCCGAGGCCGATCGTGATCGCAAGGCCGAGCGCCGCAATCGGGCCCAGCGGCTCCACGAAGGCGGCGAGCACGAAGGCCGTCAGGATCCAGCTCCCCGCGGTGAGCCAGATCGCAGCGAGCGGGCCCGGAAACGGCGCCGGCTGCTCCGTCACGCTCCAAGCACCCGCGCGAGCGCGCGCCCGGTATGGCTGGCGCTAACGCGCCGAATTTCCTCGGGCGTTCCCTCGGCGACGATCGCGCCCCCTGCAGCGCCGCCCTCGGGTCCGAGATCGACGACGAAATCCGCAGTCTTGATCACGTCGAGGTTATGCTCGATCACGACCACCGTGTTGCCGAGCTCGACCAGGCGCTGGAGTACCTCCAGCAGCTTCTCCACGTCGGCGAAGTGGAGGCCCGTGGTGGGCTCGTCGAGAAGATAGAGCGTTCTGCCCAGGCCGCGCCGCGAGAGCTCGCGGCCGAGCTTGATGCGCTGCGCCTCACCACCCGAAAGCGTCGTTGCCGGCTGGCCGAGGTGAAGGTAGTCGAGCCCGACATCGTGGAGCGTCTGCAGAATACGCCGAATCGGGGGGACGTTCTCGAAAAACGAGAGCGCCTCCTCCACCGACATCTCGAGCACCCCGGCGATGTTCTTGCCCTTGTAGCTGATCTCGAGGGTCTCCCGGTTGTAGCGGCGCCCACCGCAGATCTCGCAGGTAACGAAAAGATCCGGAAGGAAGCTCATCTCGACCCGCAGCATCCCGTCCCCCTCGCAGGAGTCGCAGCGGCCGCCCTTCACGTTGAACGAGAAGCGGCCCGGGCCGTAGCCGCGCATGCGCGCCTCGGGCACCTGCGCGAAGAGGG
>CAYGXT010000740.1:0-1613 GCA_964353695.1 uncultured Myxococcaceae bacterium | reverse complement strand
TGCGCTTCCATCTGCACAGCGATGCGCCCGCCCCACAACGAACGAGGAGAACGCAATGAGCCAGTCGACGAACTTTCGGACGGACGCTTCCCGCGCCTCTGCGGCGCCGGCCCTCTGGCCCGGCCGTTTCGCCGGTCGGAGCGCGCTCGTGACGGGCGCCGCGAGCGGCATCGGCCTTGCGACGGCGCTACGGCTCGGCCGCGAGGGTGCGGCCGTCGCCTGCATCGACCGGAATCTAGAGGGTGCGGAGGCGACGGCGGCGGCGCTCCGGAGCGAGGGGGCACGCGCCCTCGCGATCGCCTGCGACATCGCCCAGAGCGCGCAGGTGAACCAGGCTGCGAAGAGAGCCGAGGCCGAGCTCGGGCCGATCTCCGCCCTCGCGAACGTCGCCGGCATCGGCGACATTGCGGGCCTCGACGGGATCGAGAACATCCCGGACGAGCGCTGGCAGAAGGTTCTCGACGTGAACGTGAACGGGGCCTTCTACTGCTGCCGCGCGCTGCTGCCCGGCATGGCGGCTCGCGGCGCCGGCGCCGTGGTGAACGTTTCTTCCCTGGCGGGGCGCTCGAAGAGCGCGAACGCAAACCTCGCCTACACGACGAGCAAGGCCGCGCTGCTGGGGATGACGCGGCACCTCGCCTTCGACTACGGCCGGCGCGGCGTGCGCGTGAACGCGATCTGCCCGGGCGGCGTGGACACGCCGATGATCCGCGCCGCGGCGACTGCCGCAGCGCTGTCACCAGAAGCGTCGGCCGCCCGCGCGAAGGGCATCGGGGCCTACCAGTTCTTCATGCCGATCCAGCGCCTGTCGAGCGCCGACGAGCAGGCCGCAGCGATCCTGTGGCTGCTCTCGGATGACGCGTCCTACGTCAATGGCGTCTCGCTCGACGTGAACGGCGGGCTCTATATGGCGTAGCGCCGGAGCGGGATCGTCAGCGGCAGCGCCACGAGGCCGGAGCGGGCCGCCCCCCCGGCCCCGCTCCGATCTCGATCTCTATAGGACGCCGAGATCCTTCGCCGTTGCGTCCACGGCGCGCTTGGCACGCGCTGCCAGCTCCTCGATCTCGCTGCGGCTGATTACGAGCGGCGGCGCGAAGCAGAGGGCGTCGCGGGCTACGCGGCAGGTGACCCCCTGCTCGAAGCAGTGATCGCTGGCGCGCAGGCCCACCTCGCCGGGCGGATCGAAGAGCTCCGCCTTCTGTTTGTCGCGCACCAGCTCGACGGCGTACATCAGGCCCACGCCGCGCACCTCGCCCACCAGCGGATGGTCGTCGAAGGCCTCGTGCAGGCAGCGCCCCAGGTAGGGACCGACGTCGTCGCGCACGCGCTCTACCAGGCCCTCGGCCGCGAGGATGCGCAGGTTCTCCACGCCGACCGCGCAGGCGAGGGGGTGCCCCGAGTAGGTGTAGCCGTGCGCGAGCCGGCCTCCCTTCTCGTGGAGCGTGTGTGCGACGCGCTCGCCGACGATGGCCGCCGAGAGTGGCACGTAGCCGGATGTCACCGCCTTGGCGATGTTCATAAAGTCTGGCTCGATGCCGTAGGTCTGGCAGCCGAACCACTCGCCGGTGCGGCCGAAGCCGCAGATCACCTCGTCCGCCACGAGCAGCACGTCG
>CAYGXT010000739.1:0-1620 GCA_964353695.1 uncultured Myxococcaceae bacterium | reverse complement strand
TCTTCCCGGGCGTCACGGCGCCGCTCGCGATCGGACGGGCACGCTCGCTCTCGGCTCTCGACCTCGCCGGAGAGGGCGGATTTCTCGTCGTAGCGACCCAGCGTGATCCCGCTGTGGACGAGCCCGGGCTGGCGGACCTCTACCCGGTGGCCTGCATCGTGCGGGTGATACGGGTGATCGACGCCCGGCGGGAGGGCAAGCAGGCCATCGTCGTGGGCATCGCCCGCACGCGGATGGGGATGCCGACGGCCACCCAGCCGACCCTGGTCGTCCCCATCGAGCCCCTTGTCGAGATCGACACACCCTCTGCCGAGCGAGACGCGAAGTGGAAGCAGGTAATCACCCTCTCCCAGCGCGTGATCGATCTACGCGAGGACCTGCCGGAAGACTGGAAGGGCTTCGTCGCCGGCATCCCGAGCCCGGGCCTGCTCGCCGACCTCGTGGCCTCGACACTTCCCCTCTCGCCGCAGGAGAAGATCGCGCTGCTCACCGAGCCCGATCCGCTGCCGCGGCTGGAACGGCTGGCGCGACATCTCGAGCGCGAGGCGACCATCGCCGAGAAACAGCAATCGCTGCGGAGCGAGACGGCCGCCGACGAATCGGATCCGAAGCGCCGCGATCGGCTGCTCCGACGTCGGCTGCGCGACATCGAGCGCGAGCTCGGAGAGAGCGATGCCGGCCACCGCGAGGCGGACGAGCTGCGCGATCGCCTCGAGGCCGCGAACCTCCCCGATGATGCGCGCGCGCAGGCCGATCGCGAGCTGAAGCGTCTAGCGGCGCTGCCGCAGCACGCGCCCGATCACCATCTGATTCGCACCTACCTCGAGTGGCTCGCCGACCTGCCATGGAGCAAGCCCACCGAAGACCATCTCGACGTTGCGGCGGCCCGGGCCGTGCTCGACGCCGACCACCATGGCCTCGAGAAGGTGAAGAACCGCATCCTCGAGTTTCTCGCCGTGCGCAAGCTCGCCCCGCACGCAAAGGGCCCGATCCTCTGCTTCGTGGGCCCGCCCGGCGTCGGCAAGACGTCTCTCGGCCGCTCCATCGCACGCGCCATGAACCGCAAGTTTGCACGCGCATCCCTCGGTGGCATACGCGACGAAGCGGAGATCCGTGGCCATCGGCGGACCTACGTCGGCGCCATGCCGGGGCGCGTGCTGCAGAGCCTGCGCCGGGTCGGATCCTCGAACCCCGTCTTCGTGCTGGACGAGATCGACAAGCTCGGCGCCGACTTCCGCGGCGACCCCTCCTCGGCACTGCTCGAGGTGCTCGACCCGGCACCGAACCAATCCTTCAGCGACCACTATCTCGAGGTGCCCTTCGATCTCTCGCGCGTACTCTTCATCTCCACTGCGAATACGCTGGCGACGATTCCGCCGGCCCTGCTCGACCGCATGGAGGTGATCGAGCTGCCCGGCTATACCGAGCGCGAGAAGCTCATCATCGCCAAGCAGTATCTGCTGCCGAAGCAGCTCGAGGCCCATGGCATCTCGAAGGAGCGCTTCGAGGTGCCGGATGAGGCGCTGGAGCGGATCGTCCACGAGTACACGCGCGAGGCCGGGGTGCGGAACCTCGACCGCTTCATCGCGACCCTGGTACGCAAGGCCACGCGTCAGCTCG
>CAYGXT010000738.1:0-1620 GCA_964353695.1 uncultured Myxococcaceae bacterium | reverse complement strand
GGGGGGGGGCGGGGGGTGGGGGGGGGGGGGTGGGGGGGGGTGGGGGGGGGGTGGGGGGGGGGGTGTGCGGGGTCGAGGACGCCGCCGAACTTCTCGAACTCGGTCTTCACGGCCGCCAGCAGCTTCCAGACCTCGCTCGAGCGCTCCTCGATGGCGAGGGTGCGGAAGCCCATCTGTAGGCTGTTGAGCAAGGCGATGAGCGTCGTCGGACCGGCAATCACCACGCGCTGCTCGCGCTGCAGCCCATCCACCAGCCCGGGCCGGCGCAGCACTTCGGCGTAGAGGCCCTCTACCGGCAGGAAGAGGATCGCGAAGTCGGTCGTGTGGGGAGGCTCGACGTAGCGCGTCTGGATCTCCTTCGCGCACTGCGCCACACGCTTCTCGAGCTCGCGCCCCGCCGCATCTGCCCCTTCGCGGTTGCCCTCCTCGAGCGCGTCCGTCAGCCGCTGGTAGTCCTCGAGCGGGAACTTGGCGTCGATCGGAAGCCATACCGGCCGCTCGCCACCTTGCTCGCGGCCCGGGAGCTTGATGGCGAACTCCACGCGCTCGTCGCGGCCGGGCCGCGTCGCCACATTGGCCTCGTACTGCGACGGTGCGAGCGTCTGCTCGAGCAGCACCCCGAGCTGCACCTCGCCCCAGCCTCCGCGCTGCTTCACGTTGGTGAGCACACGCTTGAGATCTCCGACCCCCACCGCGAGCGTGCGCATCTCCCCGAGCCCGGCGTGTACCGCCGCGAGACGCTCGGAGACCTGCTGGAACGACTCCCCGAGCCTCTTCTCGAGCGTGCCCTGCAGCTTCTCGTCCACGGTGGCGCGCATCTGCTCGAGCTTCGCCGTGCTCTCCTCCTGGATCTGTTGCAGCTTCTGGTCGATCGCCGCCCGCAGCAGATCGAGCCGCTGCTCGGTGCTCTGCGTGAGGCCCTCGAGCCGGCGCGCGAAACTCTCGAGTCGGTCGCCCTGGAGCGTTGCGATCTCGCCCATCCGCTTGCCGACACCCTCGCCGAAATCCGTGAAGCTGGTGGAGAGCTCGAGGCGGTTGCGCGCGACCTCGCCGCGCATCGCCTCGCCGTTGCGCGAGAGCTCCTCTCGTAGCGCGCGCTCGCTCCGCTCGTCCGACTTCTCGAGCGATTCGAGCCGGATGCCGAGGGTGAGCAGCTCGGAACTCGTCTGCCCGCGCCGAACAGCCAGCGCGATCAGCGCGACGAGCAGCGCCAGCAGTACAACGCCGGTTGCGAGAAGGATCCAGGTCGGAAGGGTCAAAAGCTCGGGCACGGCACCTCCGGGACGACGAGACCATGACGCGGCCTCGGACTCGAAGCTAGGGGCCACCCGTGACGGGGACGGTCACGACGCAGCGGCGGCCCGTTACCCCACGAGCTTCTTGAACCGCAGCCGGTGCGGCTGATCGGCCTCGGCGCCGAGACGCTTGTGGCGATCTGCTTCGTACTCCTGGTAGTTGCCCTCGAACCACTCGACGTGGCTGTCGCCCTCGAAGGCGAGCATATGCGTCGCGATGCGGTCGAGGAACCAGCGGTCGTGGGAGATCACGACGACGCAGCCGGAGAAGCCCACGATGGCGTCCTCGAGGGCGCGCAGCGTGTCGACGTCGAGGTCGTTGGTC
>CAYGXT010000737.1:0-1622 GCA_964353695.1 uncultured Myxococcaceae bacterium | reverse complement strand
CACCGAGGAGGTGGCGCGCGCGCTGGCGCACGCGGCAGGGGTTGCGCCGCGCGACGTGGGCTACGCCGGACGCAAGGATCGCGTGGCGCTGGCGCGGCAGTGGTTCTCCGTGCCCGGCCTCGATCCCGTGCTCGCGCTCGCGCTCGAGCTGCCGGGCGCCCGCGTGCTCGAGGCGTTGCGGCATCCGCACAAGCTGCGCACGGGTCAGCTCCGCGGGAACCGCTTCGAGATCGTGGTGCGAGGCGTGACGGGCCCGCTCGCGGCGCGCGCCGCCGCCCGGCTCGAAGAGGGACTTCAGCGCGGCCTTCCGAACCGCTTCGGCGAGCAGCGTTTCGGTCGAGATGGTGGCAACGCAGCAGCAGGCCTGGCCCTGCTCCGGGGCGAGACGTTAACGGGTCGGGGGCGGCGTCCTCCCGACCGCCGGGCCCTGCGCTTCGCCGTCTCTGCCCTGCAGGCCGCCGTCTTCAACGAGGCGCTGCGGCGTCGCGAGCTGCCCCTCGACGCATTGGAGCAGGGCGACGTCGCGGTCGTCCACGTCTCCGGCGGCCTCTTCCTGGTGGAGGATGCCGCCGTCGAGGGCCCCCGAGCCACCCGCCGCGAGGTGAGCGCGACTGGGCCCATCTTCGGCACGAAGACGCTTGCGCCGGCCGGCGAGCCGGCTGCCCGCGAGCGCGAGGCCCTGGCCGCCGCCGGTCTCGACCCGGAGGCGAAGCTGCCGAGCGTTCCCGGCCTCCGGCTCCGAGGGAGCAGGCGCGCGTTGCGTATGCTGCCCACGGAGGCGAGCGCCGTCCACGAAGGGGAGGCCCTGCGGCTGCGTTTCACGCTGCCGGCAGGAAGCTACGCCACGGTTCTGCTCGAGGAAGTCCTCGGCACAGCTCCCGAATCTGCATGACACCAGCTGGCCCCCCGCGCTAGCTTGGCGCGCAACGAGGAGGCCCCCCATGAAGATCGCGCGCGATGTCACGGAGCTGATCGGCAACACCCCCCTGGTGCGCCTCAACCGCGTGACCGCGGGAGTGGACGCCGAGATCGTCGCCAAGCTCGAGGGCCAGAACCCGGCGAATAGCGTGAAGGATCGCATCGGTCTCTCGATGATCGAGACGGCCGAGCGCGCGGGGCAGATACAGGCGGGCAAGACCGTGCTGATCGAGCCCACCAGCGGCAACACCGGAATCGCCATGGCCTTCGTCGCCGCGGTACGGGGCTATACCTGCATCCTCGTCATGCCGGAGACGATGAGCCCGGAGCGACGCGTGGTGCTGCGCGCCTTCGGCGCGAAGCTCGTCCTCACGGAAGGATCGAAGGGCATGCGCGGCGCCATCGAGAAGGCGAACCAGCTCGCGGCGCAGATCCCGAACTCCTTCATCCTGCAGCAGTTCCAAAACCCGGCAAACCCCGAGGCCCACCGCAAGACGACGGCCGAGGAGATCTGGCGCGATACCGACGGCAAGGTGGATGCGGTGATCTCGGGTGTGGGCACGGGCGGCACCATCACCGGCGTGGCGCAGGTGCTCAAGGCGCGCCGGCCTTCCTTCGAGGCCGTGGCCGTGGAGCCCGAGGCCAGCCCGGTCCTCTCGGGCGGCGCCCCGGGGCCGCACAAGATCCAGGGCATGGGCGCCGGC
>CAYGXT010000736.1:0-1622 GCA_964353695.1 uncultured Myxococcaceae bacterium | reverse complement strand
CTGCGGGGACTTCGACGCCGACGGGAGAGCCGACATCGTCTGGCATACGACGAGTGGCGGCACGCGCCTTTGGCTCTCGAGGGGCGAAGGCCTGGGCGAGGTGGTGCCGCTCAATGCCGCGCCGGAAGCCGGCTGGGACATCGCCGGGATCGCGGACCAGGACAGCGACGGCAAGTCGGATCTCGTCTGGCGCAATGCCGTGCTGCGCGAAACCCTACTGTGGCGCTTCGAGAGCCCGGCGCTGATCGATGTGGGGAGCCTCCCGAGCATGCGCTATCCCGGCTGGAGGCTCGTCGCCGCTGCGGACTTCGACGGGGACGGCGCGTCCGATCTGCTCTGGCGCAACACGAGCACGGGCCAGACGACGCTGTGGCGGATGCAGGGCTTCCTCCGGCGGCAGGGCACGAGCGTCCTCTCGCCGCCGCCCGTGAGCTGGGAGATCCAGCCCTGAGTGCCAGCGAAGCGCGCCGCCAAAGCGCGGAGCCGAGGGAGAGCGGAGGCCTGAAAAGTTAGACCCCCGCACCGGGATAGCGCTGCACGATGGGCAGGCGGCGGCCGAAGCCGAAGGCCCGGGTCGAGGTGCGCAGCACCAGCGGGCCCTGCCGCCGCTTGAACTCGTTGCGGTCGACGCGACGCTCCACGTCGCGTGTGAGGGACGGTCCCGCTCCGGGAGGCGGCACGACGGCTGCGCCGCTCCTCTCCTCCTCGATCAGCTGGCGCAGCACGAAGTCGAGCTGCTCATAGGGCGGCAGATCGTCCTGGTCGCGCTGGCCGGGCGCCAGCTCGGCCGAGGGAGGCTTCTCGATCGACGAGCGCGGGATGCGCTCGCCGTCCCGATTGGCATGGCGCGCCAGGGCGTAGACGTCCGTCTTGTAGACGTCGCCGATCACCGCGAGGCCGCCCACCATGTCGCCGTAGAGCGTCACGTAGCCCATGGAGAGCTCGCTCTTGTTGCCCGTGCAGAGCACGAGCCGGCTCTCATGATTCGAGCAGGCCATCAGGATTGCGCCGCGCGTTCGCGACTGGATGTTCTGGCCCGCGAGCCCCCAGCTCTCGTGGGGTCCGAACAAGCTGCGGAAAGCCTCGAGGAAGCGCTCGTAGATCGGCAGGATGTCCACCGTACGCGTCTCGATGCCGAGGCTCCTGGCCAGATCCACCGCGTCGCGCAGGCTGTGCTCCGACGAGAAGGGCCCCGGCATGAGGACGCCCAGCACGCCGCCCGAGCCGAGGGCCTTCACGGCGAGATGCGCGACGACGGCGGAGTCGATGCCTCCCGAGAGGCCCACAACCGCGCGCTTCGGAAGCCCCTGCTTCTCGTAGTAGTCGCGAATGCCTAGCACGAGCGCCGCCTCGAGCTGCGCCGCGCCGGCCAGCTCCTTCACCTCTTCCGGTGCGAGATCCAGAGGCGGCGTGTCGAGATCGATGACGGCAAGCGCCTCCTCGAATGCTGGCAGCGCCGCCCGGACTCGCCCCCGTGCATCGACGACGAACGACGAGCCGTCGAAGATCAGCTCGTCGTTGCCACCGACCTGGGCCGCGAAGGCAATCGGCACGCCATGCTTGCGCGCCAGCTCCGCCAGCATCTGGCGGCGCTCGAGGGGCTTGCCCAGATGCCACGGCGA
>CAYGXT010000735.1:0-1627 GCA_964353695.1 uncultured Myxococcaceae bacterium | reverse complement strand
CATCAGCAGGTCGAGTGCGTCCGGCTCGATGCCCTCCAGCCTCGGGCCCACACGGTGGTGCTTGCGGAGACAATGCTGCACCAGGAGCGGAATGTCCTCGCGATGCTCGCGCAGCGGCGGGAGCAAGATCCGAATGACGTTGAGACGATAGAAAAGATCCGCGCGAAAGAGGCCGGCGGCGACCATGGCCTCGAGGTCGCGGTGCGTCGCGGAAATTACCCGTAGGTTCACCGGAACCGTGCTCGCCGCACCCACGGGCCGCACCTCGCGCTCCTGCAACGCGCGCAAAAGTTTCGACTGCACCGCGAGCGGAATCTCCCCGATCTCGTCGAGAAAGATCGTTCCGCCGTCAGCCCGCCGGAACAGGCCCTGAGCCCCGACCGCACCGGTGAAGGAGCCCTTCTCGTGACCAAAGAGCTCGCTCTCGATGATGCTCTCCGGAAGCGCGCCGCAGTCGACCGGCACGAAAGGCCCCGCGCCGCGCGGGCTCGTGGCATGAAGAGTCCGTGCCGCGAGCTCCTTGCCAGTGCCGCTCTCGCCCTGCAGCAGCACATGGCTTTCGTTCTCGCGAAGCCCGGCGAGCGTGCGGAGCAGCCGCCGCATCGGCGCCGAGCTACCGACCAGGACATTCCCGCGGACGCGCTCGGCTTCCGCCCCAGCGTCCCTACCGAGTCGTGCCAGCCTGCGCCGTTCGAGCGCGGCGCCGACCACGGCAGCAAGGCGATCGGGGGAGCCCAGCGGCTTGGTCAGGTAGTCGAAGGCGCCGCGGCGCATGGCCTCGACGGCGCTATCCACGCTTCCATGCCCGGTGAGGACGACGACCTCGAGGTCGGGCTGAGCGCGCCGGGCGTGCTCCAGCCACTCGATCCCGGAGTGCGGCCCGAGCCGAAGGTCCACGAGAGCCAGATCGAGGTCGCAGCTGCGAAGCCAGGACTCTGCCTCTTCCGGGCTCTGCGCGCAGTGGACCTCGTGCCCCGAGGCCTCCAGCAAACGCCCGAGGGCGCGTAGCCAGAGCGGCTCATCGTCCACCAGCAGGATGCGCCCGGGCTGGGTCCTCGAGGGCGCCGGAAGGCTGCGGGCTGGCCGCGCGGGGGGCGAGGCATTCATGCGCTTCTCTTCGGTCCCGAAATCGGGACGCTTGAGCCCGTTGCCCGGGCCGGCTTGAAGACGAGGCACGCGCCGATACACTGCGGGCGCCCCCCTTCGCCGAGCGGCGGAGGTTCGTCTGCGGAAATCGCACGTTCTCGTAGTCGATGACGAGGAGCTCTATCGCAGGGCCCTCGAGCGTATCCTCGTACGCGTCGGGCATAACGTCACGACCGCACGCGACGCCAGCGAGGCGCTCGCCGTCGTCTGCTCCCAGACGGTCGATCTCGTCCTCACCGACGTGCGCATGCCGGGCCTCTCGGGCCTCGAGCTGGTTCGCCAGATCCATGAGCTCGAGCCCGACTTGCCGTGCATCGTGATCACCGGCTACGGCAGCCCCGAGCATTCCGTGGACGCGCTGCGAGCAGGCGCCTTCTGGTACCTGGAGAAGCCTTTCGATCAGGCGAACCTCGACGTGGTGCGCCTCCTCGTGGAGCAGGCCATCGAGCACGGCCGGCTCAAGACCGAGAACCGGCTGCTT
>CAYGXT010000734.1:0-1629 GCA_964353695.1 uncultured Myxococcaceae bacterium | reverse complement strand
TGAGCTCGTCGGGCGACTCGAGCACGCGCAGTCGATCCCCGTTCGCCATCGCGACGACGGTCTCGCCGGCGAGCTCGACGAAAGTGATCTGCTCGTCGTTGACGAGAAGCTGGGTGCCGTCGAGCCTCGTGAGCCAGATCAATTCGAGCCTCCGACGCGATCTCCCGCAGCATCGGCAGGTGGAGCCGCGGGGTAAAGAAGGCGATCCGGCGCGTGCAGGCTGCAACGAGCGATGCATCGCGAAACGCAGGCTGCACGCAGCTGCGAAATGGCCACTTGGGCGCCTGCTGCACGGCGTCGTGCAGCAGCCGCGCAGTCGAGCGTGCAAGCCACGGCGGGAGCCGCGCGATGCCTCGCTTCGCTCCAAGGCCGGCTCGTGGCCTCATGGTCTTGGCACCGGGTTTGCGAGAGGATTCATCCCGGCACGCCGATGGTGCCGGGCAGGAGCCCGGGACGACATCCCCCCCAACACGTCGTCCCGGCTCCGGCTCTCTCCGGCGCGAGCCTCCAATTTGAAAAGCACGGCGTTCATGCTGAAATGCCTGGCCGCCGTCGCGCTCGTCCTCGCGTCAGGGCCGGCATTCGCCGCTGAAGCTTCGACCGAGTTCTGTGTCGACTCTCCGCAAGGACGTGCAGCCGGCGAGCCGGAAGGCGCGAGCTGCAACTCGCTGCTGCGCGCCCGCGGCGAGCTCGACGCGGGCCGGCCGGGGGAGGCCCTCGCCCTGCTGGAAAGGCTGGTGGTCGGAGGCTTTCCGTCTTCATTCGAGCCTTCGCTGCGGGCCTTGCTGGCTCGAGCCCTCGAGTCGCTCATTGCCGATACAGGCAGCGACGAGGGCTGCCAGAGGATCGTCGGACGTGTCGGATCTCGCCTGCCTGAACTCGCGTGGCGGGCGCGCAGCGCCGCTGCCCTCGAGGCCGTCGCTGCCTGCAGCGATCGGCTCGGGCTCGAGCGCTACGCGGCAACCCTTCGCGCAGCCCGGGCGCGGGACTTCGCAGCCGAAGAGAGGCACGCACCGGAGCGGGACGCCCACGAGCCGGGGACGCTCGCAGATGGACCCGCTCGGGCGGCCGCAGCCTACGCGAGCGGCGATTTCGAGGGGGCAAAGGCGATGCCCGATGCGGGTGCGTGGGCTTTGCTCAGTGAAGCCGGCGAGACCGCACGAAGAGCGCGGATCTTGCTCGCCGAGCCGTCGCGCGGGCTGCAATAACTTGGCTTTCGGGTTCTTCGACGGCGCTTCAGCCTTCGGCTTTTCAGTTTGCAACGTCGGATGCGAGTCGCGTTTGCATGCGGGCGCTGTCGTTTGCTGCAACGTCGCGTCGATGCATCGCATTCCTGTGTCGCCAGTCAATGGCACGCAGATTGCTCTTAAAGCAACCGGAGGGGTACGCCGCTGCGACGCTGGCCGGAAAATCTCATCGCGAATGCCAGGATGCTCTCGCCCGCACGGAAGGCCCTGCTGGTCGCGGCGGGCGCGGGTTTGCTCTGCCTTGCGGCATGGGGGGTCGTTGCCCAGGTCCGCGGCAGCCGATCCGAGGCCGCGGGCAGCGTGGCTGGGGACGTCGCCGCTGGCATCCCTGCCGACGATCTCGAACGCGAGGCGCGCCTCGAACGCGAGCTGGCGGTACGGG
>CAYGXT010000733.1:0-1634 GCA_964353695.1 uncultured Myxococcaceae bacterium | reverse complement strand
CACCAGCCCGAGCGTGATGCGCTCGCGGTCGCGAAGCAGCGTCGCGAGCGTCGAGGCGATGTGGCGAAGCGGCGTGTGCACTGCAGGATGACCCTGCGGGTAGAGCTCGGCGCTCCGCAGTGCTCCGGCGAGCTGCTGCAGCACGCCCGTAAGCTGCGCGCGGCTGTCGCTCATGTGTCGGCCAATTGGCTAGCCGCGCCTTCGTCGGCTGTGCTGCCGAGGCGGCCGAGGGCCTGTCGTGCCGCCTTGCGTACCCCGGCGTTACCGCGGCGCGTCGCCTGCTCGAGGGCAGCCCGTGCGGCGTCTCCCGGCAGCTTGGCCAGTGCATCCACGACCGCGAGCTGGAACTCGGCCAGACGCCGCCGGCGCAGCAAGCTCCGCCGCTGAAGCAGCTCTGCGAGCACGGGCACGGACTCGGAGCGGCCCATGCGGCCGAGGGCGCGCACGGCCTCGCGTGCCAGCTCGAGGGTCTCGGCGCCGCCGTCGCGTCGCGCCGTGGCCAGAAGCGCTTCGAGGGCCCGGGTGCCGCCGGCTACTCCGAGGCAGAAGGCCGCGTGTCCGGGCATGCCCTCGTGGGGGCTGCGAAGCGCGCCGACGAGTGCGTCGGTCGCCTCGGGGGAGCCGATGTGCACGAGGGCCTTCGCAGCCTCGCGTCGCAGATCGAGGTCTTCGTGGTCGAGAAGTGCGGTGAGATCACCCACCGTGCCCGCGTTCTGCATTTCACCCGCGAGGCGCACGGCCAGGCCCGCCCGCCGCCGCTCTCCGCTCTGCATGGCGGCGCATAGGTCGGGCGTCGTCGCCTCGCCCATGGCGATCAGGATCCCAAAGAGCTGACCGCGGCGGTCCAGATCCTGTTCGGTCTCGACACGGCGGAGCAGCGTCGGGGCGACCGGGGCGCCGAGCTGCAGCAGGATCTGCGCCGCGCGCAGGCTCACGCCTTCGCCGGGCGCACAGGCGCGGTCGACGAGGGCGTCGAGGCGCTTTCCGCGCGCGAGCTCGCGCAGGCCCTCGAGGGCCGGCGCGCGCAGGCTTTCGCTGCGCGTGCGGTCGGAGCCGTGGGTTGCAAGCACGAGGATCGCGCGGTAGCCCTCGTCTTCGAGACCGTCGTCCGAGAGGGCGGCGCCGCGCACCGCAGCCTCGCGCGCGAGGTCGCGGTAACGCGCCTCGTCGCTCACGCCGTCGAGCTCGCGTAGCAGCAGCACCAACTCGCCGACACGGTCGTCCTCGTACATTGCATCGAGGGGCGACTGCTCGATCTGCTGCGTGGGCGCGAGCGGCTCCGGCTTCTGGCTGCCGTCGAGTAGCGCCAGCGTGGCAGCCATGGTGTCTCCGGCACCTTCCCCCGCCAGCCCTTCGTCGCCGCCCGGCCCGTAGCCGCCTTCCAGCGAATCGCCGCCGGCAGCCTCGACCCCCCCCGCGGGAACGCGCGAAGCGCCCGCCTGGGAGAGGGCCGCGGCATAGTCCATCTCGTTCACGCGTACGCCGGGGCAGGGCTCGGCGTACAGCGCCTTTATGAAGCCGCCGCCCTGCTCGAGCCTCTCGGGCTCCGTGGCAAGGATCGCGACGAAGCGCTCGAGCGTGGCGGGCGTCAGCGCGGCGTCGAAGCGCAGCATCCGGATCGCTCGCTTCACCAG
>CAYGXT010000732.1:0-1637 GCA_964353695.1 uncultured Myxococcaceae bacterium | reverse complement strand
AAGGCGCACCCGGACCTGTTCAACATCCTGCTGCAGGTGATGGATCGCGCGGTTCTCACCGACAACCAGGGCCGCGAAGCGAGCTTCCGACACGTGACGCTGATCATGACGTCGAACGTGGGAGCCCGGGAGATGACGGGTCGTGCCATCGGCTTCGCGGGCGGCGCGAAGGGGGACGGCAAGACCGCCGTCGAGCGCTTGTTCAGCCCCGAGTTCCGGAACCGTCTCGACGCGATCGTGACGTTCCAGCAGCTTTCGCCGGATGTGATGGGCCACGTCGTCGACAAGTTCGTGCGCGAGCTCAACGCGGAGCTGAAGCCGAAAAAAGTCTTGCTCGAGCTCGCAGCCGAGGCGCGCGCCTGGCTGGTCGAGAAGGGCTATGACCCGCTCTTCGGCGCGAGACCCCTCGCGCGCGTAATGCAGACCGAGCTCAAGGACAGGCTCGCGGACGAGCTTCTCTTCGGAGCCCTCTCAAAGGGGGGTCGCGTGCGGGTCACGTGCGTCGAAGAGAAGCTCTGCTTCGAGATCGCCGGGGCGTAGGCCGTCCGCGATCGGCATGGCCCTCAGGTCGGGCTCGCTCCGACCTTTTTGCGCCAGTTCCCGCGCCGGAACGACCACGTCAGCCAGACCGCGCGCACGAAGTGGTCGGCGATCAGCGCCGCCCAGACCCAGGTGACGCTCAGGTCGAACCCCAGCGTGAAGACGTAGGATAGGGGCACGCGGAAGGCCCAGTTGCCGAGAAAGGCCGCCACCAAGGGGGTCCAGGTGTCGCCGGCTCCGCGCAGGGCACCGCCCAGCGTGAAGTGTACGCCCATGGGCGGCTGCGCGAGGGCGAGCATCAGCATGAACGGGCCGAGCGCTTCGACCACGCCCTGATCGTTGGTGAAGACGCGCGCGATGGGGCCGCGCAGCAAGGCGCAAGCGAGCCCTAGCACGATCGAGACGCAGAGCGCGAGTCGGGCCGCACGCCAGCCCGAGTGCTCGGCGCCCTTCGCGTCGCCCGCGCCCAGGGACTGGCCCACGAGCGTGGCTGCGGCCACCGAGAAGCCAGTGCCGGGAATCCACGAGAACGAAAGCAGCCGGGTGCCGATGGTGTAGGCCGCGATCGCCACGGACCCGAAGTGCCCGAGCACGGCGAAGTAGGTCATGATCGCCACGTTCAGGATTACGCGCTCACCGACTGCCGGCAGCGCGATGCGCGTCACCCCGGGCAGCAGCGGGATCGCGGCGCGCAGATCCCGCAGCCGCACGCGCATCACCGGATCGCCGCGCGAGGCCGCCACCACGAAGCCGATGATCGCGACGCTCTGGGCCAGCAGCGTGGCGAGACCCGCGCCGACGAGCTCGAGCCGCGGGAAGCCGAGATTGCCGAAGATCAGGAGGTAGTTGAGCGCCGTCTTCGCCACGGTGACGAGGCCGGCGATCAGCATCGGCGTCCGCGTGTCGCGGACCGAGCGGAAGCCGCTCTCGAGGGTGATCGAGACCGCGAGCAGCAGCGTCGAGCCGAGGCTTAGCCGGAAGTAGGGTATGGCTGCGTCTCGCACGCTCGGCTCGGCTCCGAGCAGATCGAGGAGCTGGTGGGGGAAGGCCAGCACCACCGCCGTGAAGACGGCCGCCAACGCTCCCGAGATCAGCAG
>CAYGXT010000731.1:0-1638 GCA_964353695.1 uncultured Myxococcaceae bacterium | reverse complement strand
GCGACGCGCGTCGAGCGCGGCCTGCCCTGCCGCTCGGTGATCGCTGTGGCCGAGATGAACGATCTCGCCAACCGGCGTCCAGAGCGTGGTGGGATCGTGCACGAGCAGAAGCTCGGGTCGCATGCGCCGGATCTCACGCACCAGGTCTCGGCGGAGAGGGTCGGCAGCCATGAGGCCACCGTCGGGATACCCCAAGTAAATCGGCGCGCGCGCCCCGAGCGCCGCCGCCGCACGCTCGGCCTCCATCCGGCGCCTTTCCGCCAGCGTAACGCCTCCTTCGGCGCCCCCGCGCGCGCCGTCGGTGCAGACGACGATCCCCACCTCGGCGCCACTCGCGACGAGGCCTGCCACGGTTGCGCCCGCGAAGAACTCGACGTCGTCGGGATGTGCGCCGATGGCGAGAACGCGCGCCGGCGTCACGCCGGCAACACCAGCGCGGGGCCGAGCCGCTCGAGCAGCTTCTCCCAGATGTTGCCGAAGGCGCCGTTGCTCATGACCAGCAGCACGTCACCGGGCTTCGCGAACCGGACCAGGTGCTCGACGATGGCGTCGGGCCCGTCGAGCGCCATGGCATCGAGGCCTCGAGCCTGAAGATCGCCCACGAGCTCGTCGGCCGAGAAACGCTCCGTCACCTCCCCGGTCGCGCTGTAGATCGGCGCATCGGCGACCCGCGCCACGATCACGCAATCCGAGCCATCGAAGGCGCGCGCGTAGTCTTCCTGGAAGACACGGCGGCGGCTGGTGTTGGTGCGGGGCTCGAAGATCGACACCAGCCGGCGCCCGCGATGGCGTTCTCGCAGGCCGGCCACCGTCTCGCGCACGGCCGTTGGATGGTGTGCGAAGTCGTCGATCACCGTGATGCCGTTCACCTCTCCACGCACTTCCTGCCGCCGCTTCACGCCGCGGAAGCCGGGCAGCGCCGCCACGGCGTCCGCGAGCGGCACACCGAGGCTCGCCACGACCGCCAGCGCGCCGACCGCGTTTTCGACATTGTGACGTCCGTGCATCGGCAGCAGAGCTCTCGCGACCTCGACGCCGTCTACTCGCAGCCGGAAGCTGGTTCCCTCGGGCCCCGCCTCGAGCGAGTCCGCCGCGAAGCCAGGCCCCGCCGGCTCGCCGACGCGATACGGCACGAGTCGGCAGGGCGCCTTGTCCACCACGTCTGCCACGCCCGCATGCGACATCGCTGCCACCAGCGTGCCGCTCGCGGGTAGCCTCGACACCAGCGTGCGAAAGGCCTGCTTCACATGATCGAGGTCTCGGTAGATGTCGGCATGATCGAACTCGACCGAGCTGATCAGCAGCGTCTGCGCGCCGTAGTGAAGGAACTTCGGGGTCTTGTCGAAGAAGGCGGTGTCGTACTCGTCGCCCTCCACCACGAAGTGCGGGCCTTCGCCCAGCCGAAAGCTGCCGTCGAAGTTCGCGGCGATACCGCCCACCAGCAGCGACGGATCTCGCCCGGTAGCGGCGAGAAGCCAGGCCACGAGGCTCGTGGTCGTGGTCTTGCCATGCGTGCCCGCGATCACCACCGGATGCTTGCCGGCCATGGCGATCTCGTAGAGCGCGTCGGGGAAGGAGCGGTACGGGATGCCCGACTCGATCACCGCGCGCGCCTCGGGATTGGAGGGCCGCACGGCG
>CAYGXT010000730.1:0-1641 GCA_964353695.1 uncultured Myxococcaceae bacterium | reverse complement strand
CACCTCGAGGAGCCGGACCTCGCCCTTGTCGAGCGGCCGATAAGCGAAGTGAGAAACGAGCTGCACCAGGATCACCGTCATGGGCACGATCATCACGAGCAGGGGGACGATGTTGTAGGCGAGGTAGCGGGCGTTGTGTGCGAGAGCCCGCCCCGTCGAGCGCAGCACGCTCGCGATGTCGTTGCGATAGACCACGACCTCGAGAAGGTTGACCACGATCCAGCGCTTGGCGTCGGCGATTCCGGCCTGGTTGCTGATCTTCTTGTAGACGAACAGGGCGATGATCCCCGCCAGCATCGGCCAGAGCAGGAGATCAAACCACGCGAAGCGATACCCGAAGGGGGCGAGCAGCAGGTCGAAGACGCGGCTCGTGGCGGAATTGAAGGCTTGCATCCGATGCGCGCTCCGACTTTCAGGAGATGTAGCCGAGACCCTTCAGCTTGCTGCGGATGTCCTCATCGTTGCTCGCATCCTCGAAGTGGATCATCTCCTTCTCGAGGACGTGGGCGATGAACTCCTCGGCCGTGGCATAACCAGCCACGTCGGCAATTTTCTTGACGCGTTCGAACAGATCACGGTCGAGCCTGACGGAGACGGTCTTGCCGAAGCCGAACACTGGCTCTCTCCTTAGTGGGCGTAGATGTTCTTGCCTTCCATGCCAGCGGGCGGCGCGACACCGAAGTGCCCCAGGACGGTCGCGGTGACGTCGCGCAGGTCGTAGCCCGCAGCGGGAAACCTCCGGTTGCTGAGCAGTATGCCGGGAACCAGCTCCGGGTCCATCAGGTGGTTGCCCGACCAGCGGGAGGTGTTGTCCTCCAGGAGGGGCTCGACGATCTCGCCGAGGGTCGATTCTTCGGAGGCGCCGTACCCTACCTCGTAGCCCACGATCAGGTCGGGAGCCTCGCGCATGCGCTCACCGGAGTAGATGTCGCTGGCGCGAAACACCCGGCGGACGACACGGGTGAACCGGTCGGGATCTTTCCAGTCCCGCAGCTTCGACGAAATCTCGCCCGCGAGAGCGTTCGCCTCCCCGGGCTGCACGATGCCCTGGGCCTCTCGACCTGCAAGGTTCAAATAGAGGCCGTTGAAGCCGAGGGCATAGGCACGCGTCTTCGACCAGTCCACGTCCCCGGCAGCGATTTTCCCGGTTCGCTTGCCGCCCTGCAGCACCAGATAGCCCGCGTCCCGCAACCAGGCGTTCAGGTGCGCCTTCCGGGTCTGGGTCTGGAAGCCGTGGTCGCTCATCACGATCAGGAGCGTGTCTGACGGAAGCTGCGAGAGGATGCGGCCCAGCATCTGGTCCACGTGCTCGTAGTAGCCCTCGATGTCGCGACCGTGAGCCGCGGCCGCCTTCGGCTCGAAAGCCGGATGGGGAGGCGCGTCGGGATTCTTGGGATCGCCGAGCCGCCACAGCATATGGGACTGCAGATCGATATCGGAGACGTACACGAAGGTCATGTCGCCGCGCCCGAAGCGGGAGAGTGCGAGGTTGAGCATGGCGTCAGAATCTTTTTGGACCAAGGCGACCTGGCTCCGGTAGTCGTCGTCGTCGAAGATCCGGTCCTTGAGCGCGTTCACGTCTTCGGGAAGTCCCTGGGTGTAGAAGAAGCCGAGCTTCTCGTAGAGCTCGCTCGCGAAGCT
>CAYGXT010000729.1:0-1659 GCA_964353695.1 uncultured Myxococcaceae bacterium | reverse complement strand
GTGCGCTGGGATCGCGTCGCTGAGGGGCTCGGCTGCCGCGGGTTCTATGTGGGGAAGCTCGAGGAGCTCGAGCCCTTGCTCGAGAGCGCCTGCAAGGCCGAGGGCCCGGCGGTGGTCTGCGTCCGGTCCGACCGCGGCGCCAACATGGCCGTGCCTCAGAACGCCATGCTGCGCTTCATGGAGGTCTACCAGGGTCCGATCGGCTGAGCTGGCTGCGCAAGGGCGCCACGCCGCAGGAGGGGAGATGAGAGCGAGTGCGATCCTGGCGGGAAGCCTTGTCCTCGGCTGGCTCGTCGCCTGCGGCGGGCAACAGGAGCAGGCTGGTCCCGCGGCCGGCGCAGACGCGCAGGGCCATACGGCGCCGACACCGAACACGGTAGCCGCCAACGCGGCCGTCGCTGCCGAGCTGCCCCTCGCAGACCAGCAGGACTTCGAGGACGCGAGGCGAGGGCTCGTCGCCAGCGATCCGGACGTCGTCATCGAGGGTGCGGGCGGCGCGCGCATCTGGGATACGAAGGCCGACGGCTTCGTGAAGGGGGATGCCCCGTCCAGCGTAAATCCCAGCCTCTGGCGCCAGGCGAAGCTCAACGGGATCCACGGCCTGTTCCAGGTCACGGACGGCGTCTACCAGGTGCGCGGCTACGACATCTCCAACATGACGCTGATCCGGGGCCAAACGGGCTGGATCCTCGTCGATCCGCTGACGGCGCAGGAGACGGCGGCGGCGGCGCTCGCATTGGTCCGCCGCCATCTGGGCAGCCTGCCGATCGTCGCCGTGATCTTCACGCATAGCCACGTGGACCACTTCGGCGGCATCCGCGGCGTCTTCGCCGAGGCTCCGCCGGCCGGGTTCCGGATCATCGCGCCGAAGAATCTCATGGAAGAGGGAACCAGCGAGAACGTGCTGGCGGGGATCGCCATGGGCCGGCGTGCGAGCTTCATGTACGGGTTGCCGCTCGCGCGCTCGGAGCGCGGGCACGTGGATTCGGGTCTGGGCAAGAGGCCGGCGCGCGGAACGATCGGCATCCTCGAGCCTACCGAGCTGGTCGATCACACGCCCCAGGAGCTGGAGATCGACGGCGTGCGATTCGTGTTTCAATACGTACCCGACTCAGAGGCTCCGGCCGAGCTGACCTTCTACCTGCCGGATTTCAAGGCCTTCTGCGGCGCCGAGATCGTCTCGCATACGATGCACAACCTCTACACGCTGCGCGGTGCAAAGGTGCGCGATGCCCTCAAGTGGAGCGGCTACATCGACGAGGCGCTCACACGCTTCGGGGATGCGGAGGTGGTCTTCGCGAGCCATCACTGGCCCGTTTGGGGCAAGGCCAGGGTCGCCGGCTACCTGAAGCAGCAGCGCGACACCTACAAGTACATCCACGACCAGACGCTGCGTCTCGCGAACCAGGGCTACACGCCGCAGGAGATCGCCGAGGAGCTGAAGCTTCCCGCGTCGCTCGCGTCGGCTTTCGCCGATCGTGGCTACTACGGCACCGTTCGGCATAACGCGAAGGCGGTCTACCAATTCTACTTTGGCTGGTACGACGGAAACCCGGCGAACCTCGATCCGCTGCCGCCGGTAGAGGCCAGTGTGAAGTACGTCGAGCTGATGGGCGGCCCCGACGAGGGGCTGCGCAAGGCGCGAGAGGCCTTCGAGGG
>CAYGXT010000728.1:0-1662 GCA_964353695.1 uncultured Myxococcaceae bacterium | reverse complement strand
AGAGCGCGACCACGCGCTCTCGCACGAGCCGTCCCTCGAAGCGCTCGGGGATCTGGCCGGTAATCGCGTTCGTGAGTTCGCGCGCGCGATCGGCGCGGAAGTTGAAGAAGATCACGGCGTCGCCGTCCGAGAGGGGAGAGCCGCCCTCGATTACGCTGGGCTTCACGAACTCGTCGCTCTCGCCCCGCTCGTACGCGGCGGCAATGGCCGAGACCGCGTCCGGCGCCGGATTTCCCCGGCGCAGTACGATGGCGTCGTAGGCCTCACGCACCCGCTCCCAGCGGTTGTCGCGGTCCATCGCGTAGTAGCGGCCCGAGACGCTGGAGATCCGCGCGCGGGTCTTCTCGAGCACCGGCAGCAGCTGCTCCACGTAGCCGAGACCCGATCTCGGCGGCGTGTCGCGCCCATCGAGAAAGACGTGGATCTCGGCAGGGATGCCGTGCCGATCGCAGAGCTCGAGCAGCGCCACCAGGTGTTCGACGTGGCTGTGGACGCCACCGTCGGAGACGAGGCCCATCAGGTGCAGCTTCGTACCGCGCTGCTTCACGGCGTCGAGGGCGCCCTGGATCGCGGCGTTACTCTCGAGCTCGCCGCCCGCGATGGCCCTCGAGATGCGTGTGATGTCCTGGTCGATCACGCGGCCGGCGCCCATGGTCATGTGGCCGACCTCGGAGTTTCCCATCTGGCCGGGCGGGAGACCGACGGCCTCGCCGGAAGTCTCGAGCTGGGCGTGTGGACGGCTGGCCGCCGCACGGAAGAAGGGAGCATGGGCCTGCGCCGTGGCGTCTCCCGGGCCACCGTCACCGATGCCAAATCCGTCGAGAACGATCAGCATCACGGGTCGCATCAGGGCGCTTTTCGCCCGCCGGTCCCGCCCACGAAGCTGAGCTTCGGCGCATCGCCCCAGAGGCGTTCGAGGTCGTAGTGCTGGCGCACGTCGTGCAGGAAGACGTGCACCACGGCGTCGTCGCAGTCGACCAGCACCCAGCGCCCCTCTTCTGAGCCCTCGATTCCGAGCGGCTTGTCTCCGTGCATACGCAGCGCCTCCTCGATGCCGTCCACGATCGAGCGGACGTGGCGGTCGGAGCTGCCAGTGGCGATCACGAAGGTGTCGGCGAAGGAGACGAGCTCGCGCACGTCGAGGGTGAGCACGTCCTCGGCCTTTCTGTCGAGGGCCGCCTCCACGATGATTCGAGCCTTCTGGAGCCGATCCAATGTCACGCGGGGCTTCTTCGTCACTTCGTCACTCCGCCTTCCGATCCGCGTAGACCCGGCTCCCGAGTACGGATTCGCGTACGCCGTCGGGGATCAGGTAGCGCACCGAGCGGCCGCCGCGAAGCCCCAGAGGCCCATGAATCAGAGATCGCCGAGCCTCCGGATCTTCTCCTTCACCTCCCGGAGCAGCGCCGGGGGAAGTTGCCCCAGCCGCCTGCGAAGGCGGCGATTATCGACCGCTCGGCTCTGGTCGATCATCACCTCGCATTCGCGATCGTTTCCGGCTGCTCCGGTCGGGAGGCAGACTCGCAGCAGGCTCTCGCCAGTAAGCCGACTGGTGCAGGGAACGATCCAAGTGGACGGATGGCCGGTCCGGCTCAGGAGATCGGTCTGTAGGACGACTACCGGACGAAGCTTTCCGGTCTCCGTCCCGCGCCTGGGCTTCAG
>CAYGXT010000727.1:0-1665 GCA_964353695.1 uncultured Myxococcaceae bacterium | reverse complement strand
CGAGCGCGCTTGTTCTCGCCACCGCACTGCCGGCTTGGGCCGAAGACCCCGCGGCCGCCGACCATACCACCCGCGACCACGTCTTCGTGACGATCCTGCCGCTGAAGCTGCGGCCCGAAGTGCAGCGCCTCGGGCCGGGCGATGCCGTGGGCTGGATCAACTACACGAACCGGATCGCGCGCGTTTACTTCGCCAAGGACGTCGCGAAGAGCATGACCTGCACCAGCAAGGGGACCTTTCGCGTGAATGGCGACCGTCTCGAGTCGGCCGATATCCAGGCCCAGCAGTTCGCGTCGCTGTGCAGCCTCGCGCCTGGCGAGTACGGCTACCACGTAGAGCTGCGGTCGGGTGTGGGAGGCGGCGCCGGGGGCGGGGGTGGTGTGACGAATATCCTCGAGGGAAAGGTCGTCGCCGAGTAGCTGCGCAAGCCAGGCAGGTTGTTTTCGCTCGGCCTGCGGGCTCGGTCCGCGCTTGCTACGCGGCGGTGAGAACCTTCCCGACGTCGATGCCCTTCACCAGCGGATCGACGCTGGCGACGATCAGGCGCGCATCGCCGTTCTCGGCAGCGAGGTCCACGTCGACGGGCGCGCTCAGCAGTCTGCCCTCGCGGTCGCTCACGATCCGGATCTTCGGGCTCGTCGCGTCCACGTGGTTGAGGGTCGCCACCACGGCGAGCTCGTTGCTCGCGAGCCGGACCAGCTCACCCACGGGATACACGCCCATCATCTCCACGAAGGACGCGATGATGCCGGGCGTGTAGGCCTTGCCAGACATGCGGCGCATGAGCCGCATGGCCTCGCTCGGATGGCGCGACTTCTGATAAGTCCGCGTCGTGGTCATGGCGTCGTAGCAGTCGGCGAGCGCCACGACCTGGCTGTGGGGGTGCACAGCCCGGCCCGTGGGCAGCAGCGGATAGCCCGTCCCGTCCGCGCGGATGTGATGGTGCAACACGATCTCGCCGGTCTCGCCATCGACCCCGCGCATGGCCGCCGTGATCTCGGCGCCGAGCTCGGGATGGCGCTGCATGATCCTCATCTCTTCGTCCGTCAGCGACCCCGGCTTCCGGATGATCTCCTCGCAGGTGCGCACCTTGCCCACGTCGTGCAGCAGGCCGGCGAGGCCCACCCGTCGCAGCACGTCGTTCTCGAGGCCGAGCTGCTTGCCAAGAGCGAGGCAGAAGATTGCGACGTTCACCGAGTGGACGTAGGTGTACTCGTCGTAGTTCTTGAGCAGCGTGAGGCCGAGCAGCGCACTCTCGTCTGTGAGGATGATGTTGCGCATGTCGTCGATCACCTGGACGGCCCGCTCCGAGCTCGGAATGCGGCCGAGCCGGAGTTCGGACATGAGATCCACGACGATGCCAAGCGAAGTATGGTATGTCGCCCGAGCCTGGGCGCGCGGATCGCTGTCCTCGTCGAGCTGCTCGACGAACGAGATGTGCGGCAGTGCGTGCTTCTTGGCCGCCTCGGGCACGCTCTCCCCGGCGTGGGGGCCGCGGGGCGAGAGCACGATGACCAGCTTCTCGAGCTCGGTCAGCGAGATCCCGCTCAAGAAGTGGATCGCCTCGAGCTTGCGGTCTACGAGGGTGCTGTAGACCGCCTTGAAGCGCGTCGTCGCGTCGTAGAAGGGGATCTCGTCGAGAACGAGCACGTCGTCCACCAGCCC
>CAYGXT010000726.1:0-1697 GCA_964353695.1 uncultured Myxococcaceae bacterium | reverse complement strand
CGCACCCGATCGAGCTGGAAGCCGCTGGAGGTTGCGGTGGCGAATGCGCTCGCGCCCGACGTTCGGCTGCAGGCTGGCCAGCTCCTTAAGCTGTCGATCTCCGAGCCCTATCAGTCGCGAACGAGCCTGCGCCCGGCCCCTTCATTGGTTCCCACCCCGGCGCCTCGACCCGCGCCGGCGGAGGAGGAGAAGCTCGAGCCCCTGTAGAGCGCTCGGGCCGCCGTTACACTGCGGCGGTGCCGTCTCGCATTCCGCGCTCCTTCCAGCCCGCACTCACGCCGCCCGAGGCGAGGGATGGCCCGGTCTGGGTCTTCGCCTTCCGGCGCCGCGAGCTGCTGGTGCCGCTCGCAGGACCGCTCGGCCCCGTGGCTGCGCTCGAGGCGCTGGGGGTGACGCCCCTGCGCACGCAGTACCTCGGTCTTCTCGACGAGGCGCACTGCTACTCCGTCGAGCTTGCGCCCGAGATCGAGGCGCCGCAGGGCATGATCTTCCGCGATTTGCGCGCTCTCTACAGCCACCTGGAGCCCGATCTCCACGACGTCGCCGCGCGCGCGGTCCAGATCGTCGAATGGGATCGTACGCATCAGTTCTGCGGCGCCTGCGGTGCGCCAACCGTTGCCGCGGAGAGCGAGCGATCGCGTATTTGCCCGGGCTGCGGCCTTTCCCAGTTTCCGCGCCTCGCTCCCGCCATCATCGTCTGCGTCGAGCGCGGCGACGAGATCCTGCTCGGCCGCTCGCCCCACTTTCCGCCCGGCATCTACAGCGTGCTCGCCGGCTTCGTGGAGCCGGGAGAAAGCGTAGAGGCAGCCGTGCGGCGCGAGGTCTTCGAGGAGAGCAGCATCCTCGTGGATCGGATCCGCTACTTCGGAAGCCAGCCCTGGCCGTTCCCGAACTCGCTCATGCTGGGCTTCCAGGCGGACTTCGCCGGGGGCGAGCTTCAGCTCTTGGATGCCGAGCTCGAGGACGCCGGCTGGTTTCGCTGGGACGAGATGCCGCGGCTCTTTCCCGGCAACGTCAGCATCGCGCAGTGGCTGATCCGCGACTTTCTCGAACGCAAGAGGGCCGGCCGCACGTAGCCCCGACCCCACGCCAATCAGCGCGCCGGTCCAGCGCGGAACGACCCGCGCCGCTATGCGAGGCCGATCTCTCGGGCCGTCTGGTCGATGCTCTTCTTCGCCTTCTCGACCATCTCGTCGATCTCGGCTCGTGTGATGACGAGCGGCGGGCAAAAGCATAGAGCGTCGCGCACGGCACGCAGCAGCAGGCCGTTGTCGAAGCAATGTGCGAGACAGCGCTCGCCCACCTCGCCCGCGGGGTCGAAGAGCTGGCCCGCGGCCTTATCCTTCACCAGCTCTGCGGCCCATAGCAGCCCCACTCCACGAATCTCGCCCACCAGCGGGTGGCAGGAGAGGGCCTCGCGTAGGCAGCGCTCGAGGTAGGGCCCCGTCTCTTCCCGCGTCCGCTCGACGAGGCCTTCCGCGGCGAGGATCTGCAGCGTCGCGATGCCGACGGCGCATGGGACGGGGTGACCTGAATAAGTGTAGCCGTGGGCCAGCCGCCCGCCCTTGCGCTCGAGCGTCCTTGCGACTCGCTCTCCCACCACGGCGGCGGAAAGCGGCAGATAGCCGGACGTGATCCCCTTGGCGACGGTCATGAAGTCCGGGCGGATGCCGAAGTGGTCGCAGCCGAACCACTGC
>CAYGXT010000725.1:0-1706 GCA_964353695.1 uncultured Myxococcaceae bacterium | reverse complement strand
AGGACCTCCCGATGATGGGCTACGCGCTGCGGCAGGGGGGCGCCAGCGGCGAGCTCGATCCGCTCTTCGCGCGCGCCGTCTACCTGCGGGGCTCTTCTGAGCTGCTGCTGGTGACGCTCGACCTCTGCCTGCTCGCGCCGTCCCAGGCTCAACACGTGCGCAGGCAGCTTGCTGCGCGAACCGGGATCCCGGAGGAGAGGACCGTCCTGACCTGCATCCACACGCATTCGGGGCCCGATACAGGGATCGGCATGCTGATGGCCGGCAAGGGCCCTCCCGCCTACGTGGCGCCGCTGCTCGCGGCCGCGGTCGAGGCGGGAGAGCGAGCGGTAGCGTGCGCGGAGCCCGCTCGCCTCGGCCTCGGATCGGCCTCGCTCGCCATCGGAAGAAACCGCCGGCGAGAGGACGGCGTTGTCGACCGTGCGGCGCGCATCGTTCGGATCGACCGCAAGGATGGCGCGCCGCTCGCCGTCCTCTGGCTCCACGGCTGCCATCCGACGGTTCTCGGCCACGAGAACCGCGCCTACTCGGCCGACTGGCCGGGTGCGGCGAGCGCGGTGATCGAAGCCGCGTTTCCCGGCGCCCTCGCGGTCTTCGTGCTCTCCGCGCATGCCGACGTCGATCCGCGTACGCGCGGACTCCAGGATCTCGCCCGAGCAAACCGCAGCCTCGGCGAGGACGCGGAGACCATGCGAGCCCTGGGCCGCGAAGCGGGCGCCGCGGTGCTGGAGGCGGCGGGCGCGATCGCGACGGACAGCGATGCACGCATCGAGGCCGCGAGCGTGCGGGTGGCGCTCCCCGTGCACGGAGGCGCCGACGAGACGCTGGCGGCCGAAGCTCTCGCGCTGCGCCGGCGCGAAGCGCTCGAGGCCGTTGGTCTCGAGCCCGACACGAGAGTGCGTACGCAGGAGCTGTACCGGCTCGCCGACGAGTGCGTCGCGGCGCTGCCGCCCGAGGAGGCTCGTGAACGCATCGCCCGTGTGCGCCTCTACCTGCGCGACCGTTCGGCGCCGGCTTTTGCAGGGGCGCGCGTGTCGGAGGTCGAGGTGCAGGCGCTGCGGCTCGGCGAGGCGCGCTGGCTTGCGCTTCCCCTCGAGCCCACCGTGCGGGTGGGCCTCGACTGGTCCGTGCGCGCGGGCGCCGCCGCGGCCGCTGTTCTCTCCATCGCCAATGGTTGGATGCGGTACCTGCCGCACCCCGACGACTTCGCCGAGCCCGGCGCCCACCAGGGCTACGAGGTGCTGACCTCCACCTTCGTCCCCGAGGCTGCCCGGCGGCTGCTCGAAGCCGGGCAGGAGCTGTTGCGCAGCTAAAACGACACTCTACCGCTCGTGCCCCTCTGCTCGGGCAGCGAAGCTGGCGCCACGGCTACAGCAGCGGCCTCAACGCCGCACCCAATGCCATGCCCGCCAGCGACGCAGCCAGCTCCGCGGGTGGCGTCGGTAGCAGCCCGACGAGTGGCGTTGCGAAGAGTGCGCCGACAGCGATCGCCACGGCCAGGGCCGAGCCAGCATTTGCGCGCAGCCAGAGACCGAGCGGCAGGAAGAGTGCTGCGAGCCAGACGGCGTTCAGCCACGGCGCAGCTCCGGTGGGCAGACTCTGCGGAAACCACAACAGACGCCAGCCCGAGCCGGCGGTGAACCCGAGCGGGCACGCGCTGCGGTCGCCGAGCGAAAGGCACCAGCCGTTGCCTTCGCGACGCGCAG
>CAYGXT010000724.1:0-1706 GCA_964353695.1 uncultured Myxococcaceae bacterium | reverse complement strand
CGGAGCGCGTCAATGACTTTGAGACACTCGCTTGGCGAGTTTAGTGTGCAAGGGATCAGGTCATGAGGGCCTCCTGGGGGGTGGTGTAAGGCCTGGAGAGCGGGATCTCCCTGAGGGGCACGGCGCAGGCTGCCCCAGGCGACGCGATCTCGGTGCTGCCCTGGGTAGAGCTACCCGACGCGAGGGACAGACACGTCTGAGTGTCGGATGCGGAGGGCGGGTTGATCCAGACTGCCATGGGCGGTGAAGCCGGCTTCGGTACGCCGCGGACGAAGCGCTCTGGATTGCGCGCGTGAGCGGCCCGCAGGACTCCGGAGCGATCGGCGAGCCGCTGCGCTGTGCGGCCGTGATGGACGTCCGCGGGCGTGAGGAATCCGAGCCCGCAGTGGTGATGCTCGTGGTTGTACCAGTGGATCAAGTCCCGCGAGAGGCCCCGCGCGTGCTCGAGCGAACCGAAGCGATCGGGGAAGCCAGGCCGATATTTGAGGGTCTTGAATTGGCTCTCGGAGAACGGGTTGTCGTTCGAGACGTGGGGCCGCGAGTGCGTCTTCGTGACGCCGAGGTCGGAGAGGAGCAACGCCACGGACTTCGAGGCCATCGACGAGCCGCGATCGGCATGCAGCGTGAGCTGGCCCGGCGCGATCGCCTCGCGGCGACAGGTCTCCGCGATGAGATGCTGAGCCAGCATGGCGCTCTCGCGCAGCGCCACCATCCAGCCGACGACGAAGCGACTGAACACGTCGAGGATCACGTACAGGTAGTAGTAGGTCCACTTGCGGGGTCCGAGCAGCTTCGTGATATCCCAACTCCAAAGCTCATTCGGCTTCGTGGCCAGGAGCTCGGGCCGCGCGTAGGCCGGGTGAATCCGCTGATCGCGCCGCTCCTGGGCCTCGCCGCGGCTTGCGAGCAGGCGTTGCATCGTTCGCACGGAACACAGGTAGGAGCCTTCGTCGAGCCGCTGGGCGTAGACCTGCGCCGGTGCCCAATCGGCAAAGCGGGGTTCGTGCAGCACCGACATCACCGCCTCCTGCTCCGGCTGCGAGAGCGCACGCGGCGGCGAGCGCCGAGGGCGCCGAACGACGGCCGGTCGGCGACCCCGGTAGAAGCTCGCGCGCGGCAGACCGATCGCATTGCAGGCAACGGCAACGCCCAGGCGCGGCGCGGCTTCGGTCACGGCCTGCATCAGCGCCGCTCGCCGTTCTCGTCCAGCTCGATGCCCAGGATGGACGCCACTTTTTTTTGGAGCTCGACGATAGCCTCGGCGCGCTCGGCGCGACGCTTCCAGCGCCCGACGTCGCGCTCGAGCTCCGCCACGCGCTGGGCTTGACCGTCCCGCACGCGCGGCTTCGTCCCGCGTCGCTTGGCTTCGAGTCCGGCCCGCTCGCCCTTGGCGCGCGCCGTGCGCCACGCCACCAGGTGCGAGGAGTAGAGCCCTTCGCGCCGAAGCAGGGCGCCGATCTCGCCCGGCTTCCGGCAGCGCTCGGCCTCCCGAAGGATCTTCTGCTTGTACTCGGCCGTGAACCGGCGCCGGCGCGCCTTCGCCGGCACCTCCGTGTCGCGTGTTTCCATCACGCTCGTCATCGTACGCTCCGCGGGCACCCTCTACAAAGAACTCAGAAGCTCGGGTGTCTCACGTACGTTGGCGCGGAGGGAGGCGTGCAATGACATCATCGAACCAAAACCCGTTACCGACACTGGCAAAGAAT
>CAYGXT010000723.1:0-1719 GCA_964353695.1 uncultured Myxococcaceae bacterium | reverse complement strand
CCACCGGAGCTCGGGCAGATGTGCACCGTCTTCGTCGCCGACGCCGCCGCCGAAGCCCACAACGAGGGCTTCGAAGTCCATGATCTCTTCGCCGGCTTCCAGTACTCGGTGATCCACAACTACATCAACCGCGTGAAGGGACAGCGCACTTTCGGGCAGCGGATCTTCTTCCAGGGCAAGCCGGCCTCGGGAATTTCGCTCGCTTGGACACTGGCGGCTGTCACGGGCCGCGAAGTGGTGGTGCCGCCGAACCCGGGAGCCATGGGCGCCTGGGGCATCGGCCTTTGCGCCCTCGACGAGCTCGGGGCCGTTGCGCTCACGGCGGAGCCCGCTCTCGACCTCGGCCGCGTGCTGGGCGCCGAGGTCGTGGACAAGAGCGAGTTCCAATGCCGCGACCGCCAGTGCGCCACGCTCTGCACCATCGAGCGCACGCGTGTCGCCGTCTCCGGCGGCGAAGAAACGGTGCTCTCCGGGGGCGCGTGCCCCAAGTACGAGGTGGCATCCGGCGTGCGCACCAAACTCCCGAAAGAGGCGCCCTCGGCCTTCGACGAGTACGAGGCGCTGCTGGCTCCTCATCTCGCCGGGCGCCCCGGTGACCGCGTGATCGGCATCCCCATGGCCGGCGCCTGCTTCGGCTACGTGCCGTGGCTGGTCGAATTCGTGGCCGGCCTCGGCTTCGGCGTGCGCGTGCTCGAGCCCGACGGTCAGTCGCTCTCCCGGGGCGAGGAGCGCTGCTACTCGTACGACGCCTGCGCACCCACGAAGGCGGCCCACGGAATCCTCGACGCGGGCGTAGACCGGGTCTTCTTTCCGAAGATCCTCACCACGGACAGCGAGGCGGGCGGCTGCGGCCGCACCTGCGCCGTAGAGCAGGCGCAACCCGAAATGGCCGGGGCGGCGCTGAGGGCGCGCGGCCGCACGCTCGATGTCGTGAGCCCCGTGCTCTCCTTCGACGCTGGCATGCAGAGCCGGGCCTTCTCAAAGGAGCTGCTCGCTGCCGCACGCGCCCTGCTCGGCACCGAACCCGACCGCGCACGGGTCGCGGCCGCGGGCCGCGCCGCCGCGCAGGCGCAGGCGCGGCATCAGGAGGCGCTGCTCGAGATCGGAAGGCGTACCCTCGACTACGGGCGCGCGGTAGGCCTGCCGGTGGTTCCCGTCTGCGGGCCGCTGCACGTGATTCACGATCCGGTGATCAACGCCGGCATCCCGCGCCTGCTGCGCGAGAACGGCGTGCTGCCGCTGCCGATGGACTGCTTCCCGGTTCCCGCCGACGTCCACGCTCTGCCCCGCATGCCGTGGTCGGATACTCGGGCGGCACTGCGCACGGCGCTCGCTGCCCGGCAGCGCGGGGACTCCTACCCGCTGCTGCTGTCCTCGTTCGGCTGCAATCCTGCTTCCTTCGGAGAGCAGCTCTTCACGGCGCTGCTCGAGGGTCATCCGCATACCACGCTCGAGAGCGACGGACACGGCGGAACGGCGGGCTACACCACGCGGGTTCAGGCCTTTCTGCACACGGTACGGCGTCATGACGGGCGCCCGACGTCCGCGCCGGCCGCGCGCCTGCGGATGCTCGAGCCGCTGCCGAACCCGCCCCTCTCGAGCGACGACCCGCGCCAGTTCGTGGTGCCCAGCATCGGCGAGCCCTACTCGCGGATGATGGCCGCAAACTTCCGGGCCTTCGGTCTCGATGCGATCTCCCCCGGGCCCTCGGACGCGGAA
>CAYGXT010000722.1:0-1721 GCA_964353695.1 uncultured Myxococcaceae bacterium | reverse complement strand
CACGCGGAGGCCGCCCTCCCGGAGGCGCCGGCTCGCGCGCCTGCGAAGCCGGCGCATGATCTCGAGAGCCTGATTCCCGAGAGCGAGAACAAGCCCTTCGACATCCGCGAGGTGATCGATCGTGTGGTGGACGACAGCTCCTTTTTCGAGCTGAAGAAGCTCTTCGCCGGCGAGATCCTGACCGGCTTCGCCCGAATCGAGGGGCGCCCTGTCGGCGTAGTGGCGAACCAGTCGAAGGTGAAGGGCGGCGTCCTCTTCGTGGACTCCGCCGACAAGGCGGCGCGCTTCTTGTGGCTCTGCGACGCCTTCGGCATCCCGCTGCTCTTCCTGGCCGACGTGCCCGGCTTCATGATCGGCAAGCAGGTGGAGCGCCAGGGCATCATCCGTGCCGGCGCGAAGATGATCATGGCCATGTCGGAGGCCACGGTGCCGCGCGTCTCGGTGATCGTGCGCAAGGCCTACGGCGCGGGGCTCTACGCCATGAGCGGTCCCGGCTTCGAGCCGGAGGCCTGCATTGCGCTCCCCTCGGCGATGATCGCCGTGATGGGCCCCGAGGCGGCTGTGAACGCGGTCTACTACAACCAGATTCTGGCTCTGCCCGAGGTCGAGCGACCGGCCATGGTGCAGCGGCTGCGGGCCGAGTACGCGGCCGAGGTCGATATCGGGAAGCTCGCCAGCGAGCTGGTGATCGACGCCGTGATCCCGCCCGAGCGCCTGCGCGAGGAGATTGCAGCGCGGCTGCGGCTGGCGCGGGGCCGGCGGGACGCACCTCCCCGCAAGCGACGGAGCGTGACACCGGTCTAGCGACGGAAGGCGAGCCGACGCTACGGGCGTTGCGAGCCTGCCGAACGGTTGCCGGTCGGCTGCCGCTGCCGAGGCAGGAGATTGAAACGCGGGATGGGCCTGCTACTCAGTTGGCGTCGGCTGGCCGGCCAGAGGAGGAGCCGATGACGGGCGCCGCTGCGACGGTCACTGCGCTGCATCCTGCCCCCTCGCGCGTGCGCATCGTGACGGCGGCTTCGCTGTTCGACGGCCACGACGCCTCCATCAACATCATCCGCCGCGTACTCCAGTCGCTGGGCGCCGAGATCATCCATCTCGGGCACGACCGCTCGGTCGAGGAGATCGTCGAGGCGGCGCTGGAGGAGGACGCTCACGCCATTGCGATTTCGTCCTACCAGGGCGGGCACGTCGAGTTCTTCAGCTATCTCGTGGAGCGGCTGCGGGCTCTCGGCGCTGGACACGTGCGAGTGTATGGAGGCGGCGGCGGCGTGATCCTGCCCGAGGAGATGCTGCTGCTGCACGAGCGGGGCGTGGCACGCATCTTCAGCCCCGAGGACGGCCGGCGCCTGGGACTCGAGGGCATGGGGCGAGCCATCCTCGAGGAATGCATGCGGCGCAGCATCGAGCGCCCAGGCGACGAACTCGAGCGTCTCTCGCCCTCGGATCCGGTCGCCATCGCGCGGCTCATCACCTGGCTCGAGGAGGAGGGCGCCGCCGGCGGATCGGCTGTCGAACGTCTGCGCGTGGCGCTGGCCTCTCGCCGCGGGAAGGCTCCGGCGCCCGTGATCGGCTTTACGGGCACGGGAGGGGCCGGCAAGTCGAGCGTCGTCGACGAGATCGTGCGGCGTACGCGCCGCATGCATCCGGAGATGACGCTCGGATGCCTGCTGGTGGATCCGACGCGCCGCCGATCGGGAGGGGCACTCCTCGCGGACCGC
>CAYGXT010000721.1:0-1724 GCA_964353695.1 uncultured Myxococcaceae bacterium | reverse complement strand
TGAGCACGAATTCCGAGGCAGGGCGGCCCGAGAGGGGATGCGCGGCCGTAGCGAGCACCACCGCCGCACCAGCCAGAGCGACGAGTACGCCATCTGCCCCGGCGACGCGCATCGCGACCGTGTGCTGGCGATCCTGCAACTCAGCCTTCTTCGCCGTATAACGGATCCCGGCTCAGCGGCCGGCTGCCCGTGCTGCAGCTCAGTATCGTCCGGCGGGCGGCCGCGAAGCAAGCCACCCACCGGCCGCCCGTCGGCCTCGATGATTGCACGCCCCGATGCGCAGCCGGTCCGTTGCAGCCGGTTGTTAGCCGGCGCGCGATGAACGGATTGATCGATGCGCTACGCCGACCTTCCGATGAACGACAAACCCCGCCGGCGAACCTGCCTGCGAGGCCTACCGAGAAGAGCACGTCCCGCCCAGCTTGTAGGACCGAGGCTCGCCTCTCGCGGAGAGACTCGTGGAGTCCTGAACAAGCATGCGCGACGCCGACTCGATGCAGACAACGCGCATCGATCCGGTTCTCTCACGCGTGAAGGGACACACTAGGAAGTCGGCGTAGAGATCCTTGCCAAAACCGATGTGAGGCGAAAGGCAGTCTGGAAAGCTTCCCAGCTCTTCATCGTTGTGGATCCCAAGTATGCGCTTTGTTCCGATTTTCCAGATCCGAAGACTAGGCGTTCCGTTCGCAGCGAAGAGACGACCGTGAACCGCGAAACAAGGCTCAACCAGATCGGGGTTCCCCTCGCAACGCGCACGTGGAGCAGACCGGTCTTCCGCCGAAACCGCATGAGGGCTCAAGAGGACGATGGCCAAGATCGCGCAGAGCAAGAGTAGTCGGTGCGCTCGGACTAGACTTCTTGAACTCACGTGGTCGCTCTCTTGCGCCGGCTAACGGATCGGCGCTCAGCTGCACCAAGCAGCGCTGACCGCCGGCGCTGGGGCACAGCCGTCCGCCGCCAGAACCGTAACACAAATCGATAACGCCGAGCTGTTTGGTGTCAGCTGCAGCGCCTTGTTAGGCGGCCGACTGCTGTTGCTCGGGACGGCCGTTGGGTCGTCTCTCCGCGGAGTGTGCTTGATCTGCAAACAGCCGTATGATGGAGTGTGCGTTAGCCAGAGAGCTCAAACGCAGGAGGTGAAACGGAACCAATGCCGGCGAAACAACTAGACGACGTTTCAGTCGTCCAGCTCTTGAACCGTATCCTCGAGTTGGAGCTTGCGGGAGTCGTGCGGTACACGCACTACTCGTTCATGGTTTATGGCTATGGTCGGATCCCGATCGTATCCTGGCTACGGGGCCAGGCCGATGAATCTCTTCGTCATGCACAGGAGGCCGGCGAGCTGATCACCCAGCTTGAGGGACATTTGTCTCTGGCAATCGGTCCCCTGCTGGAAACCCAGACGCATGACATCGCCGCCATCCTGGAGGAGTCGCTCAAGCACGAGGACGAGGCGCTGACGGCCTATGGCGACCTTCTTGCACTCGTGGAGGGGCGCTCCGTCATGCTCGAAGAATACGCCCGGCGTATGATCAGCGACGAGACCCGCCACGTTGGCGAGGTGAAGAAGATGCTGCGAGTGCCCGGCGATCGATAGAAGCTTCCGTTACTGGCAGCCGGGGTAAGACGGGGCATCGAAATTCGGGGGGAGTGTGGCCGCCTAACGGCCTGGCAATGAGCTGCCGGCCGCCGCATGCCACCGAAGTCTCGACCGCCGGCCGCCG
>CAYGXT010000720.1:0-1728 GCA_964353695.1 uncultured Myxococcaceae bacterium | reverse complement strand
CCCGCTGGCCGCCTTCGTCGACGCGCTGCACAGCGGCTGCGGGCTCTCGCTGCGCGTCGTGGACTACGCCGAGCACGCCCTCGGCGAGGGTGCCGAGGCCACGGCCGTGGCCTACGTCGAGCTCGCGACCGAGGAAGGCGCCTCGGTCTTCGGCGTGGGCCGCAGCCCCAGCCTGCTCACGGCCTCCCTCGAGGCCGTGCTGTCGGCGGTGAACCGTGCGCTGCGACGGGGGGAGCTGGTGCGCGGTGACTGAGAGGGGCCCACACTCTGCCACGATCGGCTGAAGGCCAGCCCGTGGTAGGCCGCCGGCAGGGAGATCCGCATGCAGCGTCAGGCTCGTGTTCGCGCCGGAGAGATCGAGTTCGAAGTCGAGGAGGCAGGGCAGGGCGAGCGGCCCTTCGTGCTGCTGCACGGCTTCACGGGATCGCGCGACGACTTTCGCGACGTGTTCGGCGAGCTGTCTCGCCACGGCCGCACCATCGTGCCGGATCAGCGCGGCCACGGCGGCTCGACGAACACGGGCAACCCCGAAGGATACACCCTCGAGTGTCTTGTTGCCGATCTCGCGGGCCTGCTCGATGCGCTAGCGATCGAGCGCTGCGATCTGCTCGGCCACTCTATGGGGGGCATGGTGGCGATGCGCTTTGCGCTGGCGCATCCCGCACGAGTTGCGTCGCTGGTGCTGATGGATACCGCACCGGCCTCGATCGACGGCGTGCCCAAGCCCGTGCGCGACGCCGGCGCGAAGATCGCACGCGAGCAGGGGATGGAGACCCTCTACCAGCTCCTGCGCGCGCGCGCGACGAGCGATCCTGCCCTGCCTGCGTCGATGAGGCGCGTCATCGAAGCTGCAGGGCCCGAGGCATTCTTCGAGCGTGTCCGGCGCAAGCTGCTGGCCATGGATCCCGAGGCGTTTGCGTCGCTGCTGACGGTGCTGGCCGAGCACGAGGGCGTGGAACATCGCCTGGGCGAGATCCGCTGTCCGGCGACCGTGATCGTGGGTGCGGAAGACACGGCCTTTCTCGCACCATCGACGCAGATGGCGGCGAGCATTCCGGGTGCGCAGCACGTGGTGATTCCCGACGCTGCGCACAGCCCGCAGATCGAGAATCGCGAGGCCTGGCTCGCGGCGGTGACGGCGCATCTCTCGCGGGCTCGCGAGGGGCAGGCGGCGCGCGGGCTCTCGCGCTAAGTTTTCGCTGCTTACCCCGGTGGTCCCGGGGATTTGATCATGCAGGCTGAGAGCCCGCTCGAGGCGTCCCGCATGGGAAACGCGCCGCGCCGCCGTGCCACCTACGACGATTTGTGCAAGGTCCCCGACAATTTGGTGGCCGAGATTCTCGATGGCGAGCTGTTCACGAGCCCGCGGCCGGCGTCGCCGCATGCACGGGTATCCTCCGTTCTCGGAGTGGACATCCTCGGAGCTTTCGATCGTCCACTGGGAGACCCGGGTGGGCCGGGCGGCTGGTGGCTTCTCTTCGAACCCGAGCTGCACCTCGGAGACGACGTGCTCGTTCCGGACATCGCCGGCTGGCGGCGCGAGGTGATGCCCGTGCTCCCGAACGTGGCCGCCTTCCGGCAGGCGCCGCAGTGGGTGCTGGAGGTGATCTCGCCCAGCACGGGTCGCATCGACCGCATACGCAAGCTGCCGATCTACGCACGCGAGGGCGTGACGCACGCCTGGCTGGTGGATCCCCTGGCCCGCACCCTCGAGGTGTATCGCCTTAC
>CAYGXT010000719.1:0-1730 GCA_964353695.1 uncultured Myxococcaceae bacterium | reverse complement strand
CGCAAGCATGGACGCACCTCCGAATAGGCCCTGCAGCCCGGCCCTGCTGGCCGCGGCCGCTTGATAGTACGTGCTTCCGAGGGCCTGGTTGGTGTCAGCGCCCGCTCCGCGAGCGTGCAAGGCCACCCCGAAGCCCCTGATTCGACACTATTTCCGATGCGAGGGCAGAAACCCCCGACTTCTGCCGAGGGCTCAGCCCCCCGCCACTACGGCCAGCACGCCCTCGAACGAGTCTCCCTCCGGGAAGCCCGGGAGCGACGGAAAATCCTCGCCCGGCGGAGCGGGCGCGAGGTCTGCGAGCTCGACACCAGCCTGTGTCGCCGCGCGCCGGACCAGGGCCGGCAGCTCGCGGGCCCCCGCACGATCATTGCGGCAAACAAGCAGGCAGCCACCCGGCGCCAGCCGCGCCAACGCCTTCTCCACCAGCGGCTCGAGGTCGCGGCGCACCGACCAGAAGCGGCGCCCGGCCGCCGCGGCGGTCGGCGGATCGAGCACGATGCCGTCGAAGCGCTCGGCCTCGGGCAACCGCTCGAGAAAGCGCCGGCCGTCGCCGCGTATGCAGCGGTGGTGCGCGGCGTCGAGCTGGTTGCGTTCGAGCGCCCGCTCGAGGCAGCGCAGCCAGGCGGCCGAGAGATCGACGCTCACAACCTCCTCGGCGCCAGCCGCAAGCAGCGCCGTGCTGAAGGCGCCCGTATGCGCGAAGAGGTTCAGCCAGCGCCCGCCGCGTGCACGCCGCGCGAGGCGAGCGCGGTTCTCGCGCTGATCGAGGAAGAGCCCGACGTTGGGAGACGGACGCATCGCATCGCCGAGACCGAGATCCACTTCGAACAGGAGCCCGCGCTCTCGCACGACGAGACGTTCGTCCTCCTCGGACTTCGCAGGCGGAAGTGCGCCACGGGAGAGACGCACGCACTCGAGAGCGCCAGCCGGCCGCTCGCGCAGGTGGACCACCTCGACGACGGGCGGATCGCCGCCAAGCGCGCCGGCGAGCGTATGCACGATCGCATCGACCGCGCGCTCCAGGATCTGCTCGCAGGCACGTCCCGTCATCAGCACGCGCAGGCAAGGGCCGAGCCGGTCGATGGCGAGGCCGGGAAGGCCATCGGCCTCACCGTGGACGAGGCGAAAGGCGTCGCTGCCATCCTTCGAATCGGCCTCGTCGAGCAGGCGCCGCCTTCTTGCCAGCGCCGCGGCGACGCGCGCCTCGACGCTCCCGCCGGTGCGCGCGGCCTGGCCGCGCGACCAGATCCGCGCCGCCACAGGCCCCTCGCCCTCGACCCGTGCCAGACCGCCGTGTTCGCCGCTGGGGCCGCGCAGCGCCACCAGCGCGCCCGCACGGAAACGCCCGGCATCCCCTGTCTCGGTGTCCGCAAGGATCCAGGGATGGCCCCGCGCCACGGCCCGGAGCGTTGCCTGCGAGACAGCGAGGCCCACGGCCTCGTCGGAGCGCGCGCCGCGTCCGGCTTCCTGAGGGAAGACCGGCTCGTCCGGCCATCCCTGTTGCGGCGCCTCACAGACGACGTCGATTCCCTCGTCGGGCAGCCGTAGGTGAGCGCTCCAGAGGCGAAGACCGCCTGCTACGAGGCGGCCGCCAAAGCGTGCGTCGCCAAGAATTGGTGCGCCCGCTCGGGCCAGCGTCTCGCGCAGAGCGCCTGGCGCGAGCGCACCCGGCGCGAGCGCGAGCTCCGCCACACCGTCGCGCTCGCTCGCGACCTCGAAGCGGAGCGGCG
>CAYGXT010000718.1:0-1731 GCA_964353695.1 uncultured Myxococcaceae bacterium | reverse complement strand
GGATTTCATGCTCTCGACGGCGCAGGACTACCGGGCAGGGTCGAGGGGCTCGCAGTACCACGCCTGGCAGGCGACCCTCGGCCCGAACGCGATCGTCTTCACGACCCACCCGGCCCTTCCGCCCGTCAAGAGCGAGAGCTCGGTCGAATGCAAAGAGCCGAGCTGGGGCGAAGACAACGAGCCGGGTCCGGGCTACTGGACGGGCGAGGCCTCGATGCCGCGCTCCGCGCAGCACGAGAACGTGGGCATCCACCTCTACGCGCCGCAGTACCTGCTGCAGGGAGGTCCGGCCCGCCCGCTCTCGACGCAGCGGCCGCTGACGCATGCGTTCTTTCCGCAGGACCGCTTCGACGAGGTGGTGCAGGACGGCAACTGGGTCTTCGGCCGCAAGGACGGCGGCTACGTCGCACTCTGGTCCTGGCGCGCGCCGGCGTATCTCGACTACACGTGCAAGCGCTGGGCGACCGATGGCATGACCCTGCCCTTCGATCTGGTGGCCGCAGGCGGCCCCGACAACGTCTGGATCGTCGAATGCGGCCGCGCCGCCGACTGGGCGAGCTTTGCCGCCTTCCGCGCCGCCGTCGCCGGGAGCCGCGTGGACGTGACGCCCGTCGGCAACCATTCGACCGGCGTCGTCTCGGGCGGCTTCTCGGTGCGCTTCGACTCGCCGAGCCAGGGCCTGCTCACGTTCGGCTGGAGCGAGCCGTTCACGGTACGCGGCACGGAGGTGCCCCTGCATGAAGAGCTCCGCTACGACAGCCCCTGGGCACGACAGGCCTTCAATTCGCGCCGCACGCTGATCCTCGACGGCCCCTCACTCGCGACAGGATATGGTGTCTGGCTCGACTTCGAGAACGGCATCCGGCGCCCGTTCGGGCCCGCGACACCGTAGACCCGTGAAACGCGGAGCGGATGCGGGGAACGTGGCTCGAGAGCCGGATCCAGGCGCTGCGTGCTCCCAAGACCACCCTGGCGCTCGCAACACGGGTATGCTCCCGCCCATGTCTGAGGTCTCCCTACACGAGATCGCGCAGCGCCATGGAGCCAGGCTGCTGCTCCGGTTCGGATCGACCCTGCGCGGGGGGACGCATCAGCGCAGCGACGTGGACGTGGGAGTCCTGTTCGGGAACGGCGTCCCCGACTTCGAGCGCCTCGCCGAGCTGGAGGCAGATCTCCAGGCGGCCTTTCCAGAGCGGCCGATCGACCTGGCCGTGCTCGATCGCGCCGATCCGCTCTTCCTTGCGAAGGTCCTCGAGCGCTGTGAGCTGCTGGCCGGAGAGCCCCGTCGACTGGCGGAGCTGCGAGGGTATGCCTTCCGCAGGTACGTCGATCACAAGCGGTTCCTTGCCATGGAGGCCGATTACGTCGCGCGCCGGCTCGGACGTCCGGTCTCCCGATGATCGATCGGGAGCTCGTGACGCGGAAGCTGCTACTCGTGCAGCAGGATCTTGACGCGCTGGCGCCTTACGCCTGCGCTGGCCTGCGCAATCGCATCGCGCACGAGTACGACGAGATCGATCCGGCTCGCGTCCACGCTTCTCTCGAGACGGCGCTGCTGGACCTGCCGGAGTGGATGCGCTGCGTGCTCGACTTCGTCGAGCGTACTGCACGGTGACTTGACACAGGGCCGAAGCAGGGTCGTCGAGCGGCGCGGGCTCCGGGCAGATTGTCAATCGAGGCGCCGCTCCGCGACCACGCCCGAAGGCAGATCTGGGACTTCGGCCCGGCACG
>CAYGXT010000717.1:0-1735 GCA_964353695.1 uncultured Myxococcaceae bacterium | reverse complement strand
TTGCGCTGGCCGTGGGCATCTCGGACGGCCTCGAGCTCGGCCACAACGCTCGGGCGGCGCTCATGACCCGCGGCCTCACCGAAATCACGCGCCTTGGCGTCCGCCTCGGAGCGAGCGCGCTCACCTTCCTGGGGCTCTCTGGGATGGGGGACCTGGTGCTCACCTGCACAGGGGACCTTTCGCGCAACCGGAGCGTGGGCCTCGAGCTCGGAAGGGGGCGCCGGCTCGAGGACATCCTGGCCGGCCTGGCCGAGGTCGCCGAGGGCGTCCGCACGACCCATGCTGCCTGCGAGCTCGCCGAGCGGGTGGGCGTAGATCTCCCCATCGCACAGATGGTGCGGGAGGTGCTGATTGGGAAGCTGGAACCGGCCGCCGCGGTCGGTAAGCTGATGACCCGGGGCCTCAGGAGCGAGGGCGTCTGAGCCGAACGACCTCATGAGGCCACGGCAGCTAGCGAACCCGTTCCCATACCAGGAGGGGAAAGGCCGGGCTCCCCTTGACGTCCAGCGCGAGGACACGCACACTATTCGTGAAAACGGATTTCAATTTCATGGACGACGGTCGATCTGACACCAACTCCAAAGCCGTCTCGCTGGCGGCCCTGCCCGTGGGCGGGCGCGGTCTGGTCGCCCACGTTCGCGCAGGCGACGCCGTTGGCGAGCGCCTGCTCGACCTCGGTTTCGTGCCCGGGACGCCCGTCCTGGTGCTGCGCCGAGCGCCTCTCGGCGACCCGAGCGTCTACGAGCTCCGCGGCTATCAGCTCTGCCTGCGCCGCAGCGAGGCGGAGCGCATCCACGTGAGACCCATCCCGTGACCGAGGCGGCGCTCGCCGCGGCCACACCTCTGCGCCTCGGCCTCGTCGGAAGCCCGAACGGCGGGAAGACCACGATCTTCAATGCGCTCACCGGCCTGCGCGCGAAGGTCGGCAACTACGCCGGCGTGACCGTCGAGCGGCGCGAGGGCGAGACGACTCTCGCCGGCCGCCGCGTCGTCGTGATCGACCTGCCGGGGACCTACAGCCTCAACCCGATCGGCCCGGACGAGGCCGTTGTGCTGCGTGTCCTCTCGGGAGAGATCGCCGGAGTGGCGCCGCCCGACGCATTGGTGATCGTGGCCGATGCCTGCACCCTCGACCGCTCGCTGCTGCTGGTGGCGCAGGTGCTGCGGCTCGGCCTTCCTTCGTGTCTCGTTCTCACGATGATCGACGAGCTGGTGGTGCGCGGTGGCGCCCTCGACATCGAGAGGCTGGAGCGCTGCCTTGGCATCCCCGTCGTCGGCGTCGTGGGACACCGGGGCGTCGGAGTCGACTCGCTGCGGCGACTGCTCGGCCGGCCCGAAGGCTGGAGCCGTCCCGTGCTGCTGCCGCCGCCCTCGGCACAGGAGCGCGCGGCATGGGCTGCGTCTGTGCTCGACAGCGTGCTGCACGAGCGCCCCGGACGCAGCCGCATCACCCACGCCATCGATCGCATCGTGCTCCACCCCGTGGCGGGAACGCTGATCTTCGCCGTGATGATGGTGCTCTTCTTCCAGCTCATCTTCGCCTGGGCACAGCCCGCCATGGATTTCCTCGACCACGCGATGACGGCCACCGCGCGAGGGCTCGCGGGGATGCTGCCCGCGGGCTGGCTCTCGGACCTCCTCACCCAGGGCGTGATCGGCGGCGTGGGCGCAGTGCTCGTCTTCCTGCCGCAGATCCTGCTGCTCTTCTCCCTGCTCTATCTTCTCGACGACCTCG
>CAYGXT010000716.1:0-1738 GCA_964353695.1 uncultured Myxococcaceae bacterium | reverse complement strand
TGCACCCCGATTGGGGCCACGGCCTGTGGAAGGGCGAGCAGGCGCTTGCGGCGGAGCGCTGGCGCCTGGAGGACTGCCCCCCGATGGACCTGCGCTACATCCATGTCCAGCAGCTCTGCCGCGTCCGCATGGGGGCCCGCGCCGGCGTCGGCGTACTCGAGCAGCTCGTGATCGGCCCGCACGGGCCGTCGGGATTCAAGAGCCTGATCGACCCCGCGATGTAGGGATCGAAGGGAGAACCGCAAGCGCGGCCTTGAGCTCGGCCACGAAGCGCGTGGCGACATCGAGCTTGTCCTCGCGTGCTTCGACGCTCTCCATGCGATCGATGATCGCGCTCGCGACCACGATGCCGTCGGCGTAGCCCGCGATCTCGCGAGCCTGTTCGGGCGTCGAGATGCCGAAGCCCACGCAGACGGAAATCTCCGAGAGCGCGCGTACGCGGGAGACCCCGGCGCGCAGGTCCGTCGACACGCCCGCGCGGGCACCCGTCACGCCGGTGAGCGCGACGTAGTAGAGAAAGCCGCGCGTGCGCCCGGTCAGCAGCGCGAGCCGCTCCGGTCGCGTGGTGGGGGCGGCCAGCAGAATCGGATCGATGCCGCGTGCCTCGAGGGCAGCGTAGAACGTCTCTCCTTCCTCGGGCGGCAGGTCGGGGCAGATCACGCCGTCGACGCCCACCTCCGCTGCGGCCGCGGCGAAGCGCTCCTCCCCCATGGCGAAGAAAGGATTTGCATAGCCCATCAGCACGAGCGGGACGTTCAGCTTCGGGCGCAGGCGCCGGACCAGCTCGAGGATCCGGCGCAGCGAGGTGCGGCTCGCAAGCGCACGCTGGCTCGAGCGCTGGATCGTGGGCCCGTCCGCGATCGGGTCGGAGAACGGAACGCCGAGCTCGATGCCGTCGGCGCCCGCCCCGACCAGGGCGAGCACGAGCGCCTCGGTGAACTCGAGGTCCGGATCCCCCGCCGTGACGAAGGGTAGGAGCGCACACTCCCCGCGAAGCCGTAGCTCGCGAAAGCGGTCCGCGAGACGTCCCACGTCAGTGCGTCCCGGCCTTGCGGCCACGCAGCAGATCCCGCACCTGGATCACGTCCTTGTCGCCGCGCCCGGAGAGGTTGACGAGGATCACGGAGTCACGCGGCAGCGTGGGCGCGAGCTTGCGCACCTGCGCGATTGCATGCGCGCTCTCCAGCGCTGGAATGATGCCCTCGAGACGCGAGAGGTACTGGAACGCGTCGAGGGCCTCGGCATCCGTCACAGGCACGTACTGAACGCGACCGCTGTCGCGCAAGAAGGCGTGCTCGGGGCCGACGCCCGGATAGTCGAGACCGGCCGAGACCGAGTGCGCCGGGAAGATCTGGCCGTCGTCGTCGGAGAGCACCAGCGTACGCTGGCCGTGAAAAATGCCTGGCACGCCGGTCGTCATGGTCGCGCCGTGGCGTCCGGTCTCCAGACCCTCGCCACCCGCCTCGCAGCCGAGCATGCGCACGCTCGCATCCTCGAGAAAGGGATGGAATAGGCCCATGGCGTTGGAGCCTCCGCCCACGCAGGCCACCAGCACGTCCGGCAGCCTACCTTCGGCTTCGAGGATCTGGCCGCGAGCCTCGACGCCGATCACGCGCTGAAAGTCACGTACCAGCGTCGGATACGGGTGCGGCCCCATGGTGGAGCCGATGCAGTAGTAGGTGTCTGCGACGTTGGTCACCCAGGCGCGCATGGCCTCGTTGATGGCGTCCTTGAGCGT
>CAYGXT010000715.1:0-1742 GCA_964353695.1 uncultured Myxococcaceae bacterium | reverse complement strand
CCCCTACGGCTTGGCGCATACCGTGACGGCCGGCATCGTGAGCGCCAAGGGCCGGAACCTTCGGAGCGGCCCCTACGACGACTTCATCCAGACCGACGCCGCCATCAACCCCGGCAACTCGGGCGGCCCGCTGCTGAACCTCGCGGGAGAGGTGGTGGGCATCAACACCATGATCAACCCGCAGGCGAACACGATCGGCTTCTCCGTGCCGGTGAATCTCGCCAAGGAGATCCTGCCGCAGCTGCGTGCCAGCGGGCATGTGACGCGGGGCTGGCTCGGCGTGCAGATCCAGGAGATCTCGCCCGAGCTCGCCGAGAAGCTCGAGCTCCAGGACAAGAGCGGCGCGCTCGTGTCGAGCGTCGATCCGAAGGGCCCGGCGGCCGCGGCCGGCCTCAAGCGTGGCGACGTGATCAAGAAGTTCAACGGCAAGCCCGTGACCAGCATGCCCGAGCTGCCGCGCCTCGTCGCGAACGTAACTCCCGGCCAGATGGCCGAGTTGGTGGTGGTGCGCGACGGCAAGGAGGAGAGCTTCGGAATCAAGGTCGGCACGCTGGCCGAGACGCAGCAGCAGGCGAGCGCCGACGGCGGCCACGGGCCGGCGGTCTTCGGCTTGCATGCGCAGAACCTCACGCCGGAGATCGCGGAGCAGCTTGGCATGGAGGGGACGGACGGCGTCGTCGTGACGGCCGTCGAAACCGACAGCCCGGCCGAAGAGGCGGGGATTCGCCGCGGCGACGTGGTGCTCGAGGTGGACCGCCAGCCCGTAACCGACGCGGGCGAGTTCCGGCGTAAGCTCGACGCCGCGGGCAAGGGAGCGCTGCTCCTCGTCCGCCGGGGGGATGCCACCCTGTTCGTGGCCCTCAAGCGCGCCGGGTAGATCCGGCCAGGAAAGGGCTTGCCCCGGCTCGGCCCGTGCCTAAATTGCGGGCATGAGACTCGACAAGCTCACCATCAAGGCCCAAGAAGCGCTCTCCGAGGCGATGTCGCTGGCTGCCAGTCGCAGCCATGGCGCAGTCGAGCCTGCGCATCTGTTGCACGCCCTCCTCGCGCAGAGCGAAGGCGTCAGCGTGCCGGTGCTCCAAAAGCTGGGCGTCGATCCTCGACAGCTCCAACAGAGCCTCGATGACAGCCTCGGCCGCGCACCGAAGGTCTCGGGTGGCGGCCAGCCCCGCCCCTCCACTGCCCTCGAGCGCGTGCTGCAGACGGCGGCCGGCGATGCCGAGGCGCTCAAGGACGAGTACATCGCGAGCGAGCATCTGCTGCTTGCGCTCTCAGCCGAGACCGCGGATGTCGCGGGCCAGGCGCTGCGGCAGGCCGGCGCCACGCGCGATGCACTGCTGAAGGCGCTGGCGTCGGTTCGAGGCAGCGCGCGTGTCACGGATCCCGACGCCGAGTCGAAGTATCAGTCACTCGAGAAGTTCGGCCGTGACCTGACGGATGTCGCGCGCAAGGGAAAGCTCGATCCGGTCGTGGGCCGCGACGAGGAGATCCGCCGCGTGGTGCAGGTGCTCTCGCGGCGCACCAAGAACAACCCCGTGCTGATCGGCGAGCCGGGCGTCGGCAAGACCGCCATCGTCGAGGGCCTGGCTCAGAAGATCATCGAAGGCTCGGTGCCCGAGGTGCTCGTTGGCCGCCGGGTGCTCGTGCTCGACCTTGCTTCGCTCGTGGCGGGCACGAAGTACCGGGGCGAGTTCGAGGAGCGCCTCAAGCGGGTCATGAAGGAGATCCTCGCGGCGGGCAAC
>CAYGXT010000714.1:0-1749 GCA_964353695.1 uncultured Myxococcaceae bacterium | reverse complement strand
CCCTCGAGCTGCAGCTCGATGCGCTTCGGGAGCATGCCAGCCAGGATCTTGAGACGGTCCGTCAGGTCGAAGGACTCGAACGTCATCTTCTCGAGGCCGTCGTGCACCAGGAAGGGGAAGCCGACGAAGCCGCTGCCCTTCTTTCCGTACTGGCCGGCCAGCGCGAGAACGAGCGCCATGCTGCGCTCGATCAGGTTGCCGTGGTAGTACTTGCTGAAGTTGCTCGTGGTGACGGTGCAGGCCGATTTCGCCTTCGCGATGCGGCGCGCGAGCGACCGGATCACGTTCGGCGGCGTTCCGCAGAGCAGCGTCGCCTGCTCGGGAACGTATTTTGCGACACGCTCACGCAGCAGCTCGAAGACCGGGCGCACGGTTGCCTTCGTGCCGTCCGCGAGCGTCACCTCGAAGCGGCCCTCGAGGGAGGGCTCGAGCTCGCCAAGCCGCAGCTCCTTCCTCGGCACCAGCACCACGCCGCGCTTGGGATCGTGGAAATAGAGCTCCTCGTCCGAGCCGCCCGCCTTCAGGTCGCTGGTGCGCAAGTAGCGCCGCGTGTCTTCGCGCACGAGGAGCGGAAGATCCGTCTGCTCGCGGATGAACGCGGGGTCGTAGAGCTTCTCCTCCAGCATCACCTGCGCCATCGAGAGCGCGAGGGCAGCGTCGCAGCCGGGCTTCACCGGCACCCAGAGGTCGGCGTGGACCGACGACGGCGAGTAGTCGGGTGCGATCGTGACGATCTGGGCGCCGTTGTAGCGGGATTCCATCAGGAAGTGCGCGTTCGGGATCTGGGTCGAGATCGGGTTGCCGCCCCAGATCAGGATCAGGTCCGAGAAGTGGTAGTCGTCGGCCGACCGCTCGAAGACGATCTTCCCGAAGGTTTCTCCGACGCCGCGGTGGCCGTCGCCGATTTCGGTGTTCATGTCGAGGCTGGTGGAATCGAGCAGGAAGGTGAAGCGCTGGTGCGCCGCACCGAAGGTGCCCATGGTGTAGAGGGGGCCGAGATCCCAGATGACGCGGTCGCTGCCCTCCTTGATGACCGTGTCGAGCAGAGAGTCGGCGATGCCCGTGAGGGCGTCGTCCCAGGAGACGCGCTGCCACGAGCCCGAGCCCCGCTCGCCGGCACGCTTCAGCGGGTAGCGCAAGCGAGCGGGATCGTACATCCGCTCGCTGAAGCAGGCGCCCTTCTGGCAGCCGCGGGGATTGAAGTCGGGGACGTCGGGCCGGGTCTGGGGGTAGGCGGCAACCTGCTCCTCGCGCCAGACGAGGCCGTCCTTCACGTACACGTTCCAGGCGCAGTGCGCCTGATACCAGCAATTGACGAAGTGGGTGCTCTTGACGATGCGGTCCCAGGCCCAGCGCTCGCGGTAGACGTCTCGCCAATCGCCGTAGGTGGGAGGGGCCGGCGTTAGGACGGATACCGCTGCGGGCGCGTCCCGCTCCACCGGGCGAAGTCGCCAGTAGGCGACCGCCACGGTGGCCGCACCCGCAGCGGCACCGACCAGAAATGTGCGACGGTCGATTCCCGCCGCCATGGCTTAGCTCTTCGTCCACTCGATCGTCGCAGGGTCCCGATCGAGGCCGCCGAACATGCTCTTCCACTGATACGCGATCAGCACGTCCAGCACCTCGGACTTGCCGCCGGCCCGCGTCTTCGCCATCTCGGCCTTCAGCGTGGCCAGCGTTTCGAGCACCTTCGGCCCGAACAGCGAGACCAGATACTCGTCGGGAATTCGCGGCTTCGACTCGTCGAGG
>CAYGXT010000713.1:0-1751 GCA_964353695.1 uncultured Myxococcaceae bacterium | reverse complement strand
CCACGGCCAGCCTCCCGCGGGTCGGCGGTCTCTACGATCCAAGCCTCGAGGCCGTCATTGCCTTGCCCGGACCTCGTTGCGCTGGTGCCTTCGGCCCAGCAGCGAAATTTCCGCGATCAGCTTCGGACCGCGGGCATTCCAGTACTCGAGGTCGATCCCACGAGCTTTTCTGAGGTGCTGGGCTCGATCGAGACGCTCGGCGATCGCGTCGGGCTGCGCGTGGCGGCCGAGCAACGGGTGGCGCAGATCCGTCGCGTGCGAGACGAGGTCGAGAGCGCGGCACGATCACGGCCCCACCCTCGCACCGTGCTGGTCCTGCAGCGCGACCCTCTCTACGTCGTTGGGGCAGGCAGCTTCATCGATGAGATGCTCCGGACGGCCGGCGCCGAGAACATTGCGGCGAGCTTCTCAGATCCTTATCCGCGCGCGGGCCTCGAGTGGCTGCTGGCGAGCGCGCCCGAGGTGATCCTCGATGCGGCCTCCGATCCCGAGCCAGCCGCTGCCTACTGGTCGCGATGGAGCTCGCTGCCGGCGGTACGCTCGGGGAGGGTCATCGCCCTCGATGCGAATCTCGTGACGCTCCCGGGCCCGCAGCTCGACCGGGCGCTGGTTGTCCTCGCACGTGCGATTGCCGAGGGCGAGGCGCCAGAGGCCTCCGGGCCGCGCGAGGGCGGGCGTTGACCGCGCTCACCAGGCGCCGCCTGGCTACAGTGCTGGCGCTCTTTTCGCTGCTTCTCGCGGCGTCGATCCTGATCGGGCTCGCAGTCGGACCCAGCGGGCTCTCGCCCTCGAGGGTGGTGCGCGCACTGCTGGGAAGCGGATCCGCTGCCGACGCCGACATCGTGCTGCGCGTGCGGCTGCCGCGCGTAATCCTGGCTGCCCTCGTCGGCGCCTCGCTCTCGGTAGCGGGCGTCCTGTTCCAGGCGTTGCTACGAAACCCGCTGGCCGATCCCTTCGTGCTGGGCGTCTCGGGTGGTGCTGCCCTCGGCGGCATCGCGGTACTCGGCTTCGGTGCCAGCCTCGGCCTCAGCTATGCGTGGGTGCCCGTGGCCGCATTCCTCGGCGCCCTGGCTACGACGCTCCTGCTCTTCGGCCTGGCTGGCGCGCAGGGCAGGCTGTCGTCCACGAGCCTGCTACTGACGGGCGTCGTCTTCAACGCCTTCGCCTCGGCGGCGATCATCTTCATCGCCTCCTTGGCCGGTCTGACCGAAGGCACGAGCATCTTTCTCTGGCTGATCGGAAGCCTGTCGTCGGCGCGCATCGACGTGGCGGGAGCGGTAGCGCTGTTTCTCGCCCTCGGCCTCGGCTGCGCCGTACCGCTCGCGCGTGGGCTCGATCTGCTGGCCCTCGGCGAAGAGCCCGCACAGCAGCTCGGCGTGGACGTGCCGCGCGTGAAGCGCCTGCTGCTGCTGGCGACGGCGCTCATGGTCGGCGCGGCGGTGGCCGTCTCGGGCCTGATCGGCTTCGTCGGATTGATCATTCCACACCTGCTGCGTCTCGTGCTCGGGCCCGGGCATCGACTGCTGGTGCCGAGCGCCGCTCTGGGCGGAGCGGCCTTCCTCGTGCTCTGCGACACCGTGGCGCGTACGCTGCTTCCCGGGCGCGAGCTTCCGGTTGGCGCGGTGACGGCGCTGGCCGGCGGCCCGCTCTTCCTGATCCTGCTGCATCGCGAGCAGGGGTCATGGGGCGCCCGATGACGGCCGTGCGCGAGCTGCGCGGCGTCGCGCGTTCCTTCGGCGGCAACCCCATCC
>CAYGXT010000712.1:0-1752 GCA_964353695.1 uncultured Myxococcaceae bacterium | reverse complement strand
TGCATCGGACGTGACGAGGACCGCATCGACCGATCGCTGGCCCGCGTCGAGCCAGGCTTCGTGGCGCGCACGCTCGCCCACGAGCATCCGCAGACGATCGCCCTCGTTCTCGCTCAGCTTCCGGAAGAGCGCGCGGCGGCCGTGATGGCTGCGCTGCCTGAGAACCTCAGCTCCGACGTGGTGATGCGGCTGGCGAGTCTCGACGTGGTGCCTGCCGACGTCCTCGCGGAGCTGGAGGAGGGCGTGGCCGAGCTTTTTGACGACGGCCGGGGTCCGGCATCCGCCGTGGGTGGCATGGATGTCGCGGCACGCATCTTGAACCGCGTTCCGCGTTCGATGGGAAATGCGATTCTCGATGGAGTTGATGGCTGCGATTCCGATGTTGCGAGTGAGATCCGGCAGCGCATGCTTCGTTTCGACGATCTGCACCGCATCGATCGCCGCGGCTTCCAGATGTTGCTGCGGGAGATCGCGATCGAGGATCTGGTACTCGCCCTCAGGGCCACAAGCGATGAGATGCGCGAGAAAGTCTTCGACAACGTCTCCACCCGCGCAGCCGAGCGAATTCGCGAGGACGCCGAGCTGCTCGGCCCCGTACGGCGCTCCGAGGTCGAGAAGGTGCAGGGACGCATCGTCGAGATTGCGCGGCGTCTCGAGGAGGAGGGCCGGATCGAGCTCGACGAGAAGGAGGCCGTCGATGCGATGGTCTGAGCGGCGGCGGGGAAGACTGCTCGCGCTGAGCCTGCTCCTTGCGCTGCCGGCGTGGCCTGCGGCGGCGGGCGAGCCTTCGCCCTCCAGCTCGTGCGCACATGCGGAGAGCGATGCCGGGGCCTTGCTGGCGCAGATCCGCGCGCAGGGCCAGGTGCTCGAGCGTCGCGAACGTCTGGTGCGCGAGCGCGAGCAGACCGATGCCGCGGCGCAGAAGCAAACCTCGCTGCGGCTGCAGGAGCTCGAGGCGCTTCGCCTCGGCGTGGAGGAGCGGCTGGCGCGGCTCGACGCGGCGACCGAAGAGCGGGTGGCACGCCTGGCCGACCTTTACGGCCGCATGCCGCCCGAGCGGGCTGCCGTCTTGATCGACGCGCTCGAGCCGGACCTCTCGGCAAGAATTCTCGAAAGCATGCGGCGCCCGCGAGCCGCCGCCGTGCTGGCGGAGCTTCCGGATACGCGCGCGGCAGATCTCTCGCGGCGGATCCTCCGACCGCATGCAGCGACGGCTGTTTCGCCGCCGCTGGCGAACGCAGCGAAGAAACGAATGGGTTCTGGCGCGGCGTCCATTCCCTGACCAGCGGCGCGTTGCTGGCCGCGGGGGAATCCGGCTCCCCGCGTCCAGGCGACGCCGCTACAGGGAATGGACTCCGCGCCGTCCAAGTGTTCGCTTCTCACCGCGAACGGTCGCCAGCACGTAGGGTCCCTGCGGCAGCACCGCCACTCGCGCACCGGGGCCCGCGCTGCGGAGCGCCCGCGCGATGCCTTCCTCGGGCGAGGCCACGGGCTCCACGAAGAGCTCGCGTTGGGTCTCCCGCGGCAGACCGTCGCTGTAGAGCAGCACGCGCGCGCGCCGCAACGCCTGGCATAGGCTCTGCACCATCCACTGATCGATGGCGAAAAATGTCGGATCGTCGAGGCGTGCCTCGAACTCCTCCGCACTGCGACTGCCCCGCAAACACTTCTCGAAGGATGCGCTGCCGATGCCCTCCGCCAGGCTGGCGCAGAGCAGGATCGTGCCGCCCGGCCGCACCACCACGGCCGCTG
>CAYGXT010000711.1:0-1753 GCA_964353695.1 uncultured Myxococcaceae bacterium | reverse complement strand
AGCCGTGTCAGGAACATCTTCATCTGCTCGCTGGTCGTGTTCTGGGCCTCATCCAGGATCACGAAGGAGTCGTTCAGCGTGCGGCCGCGCATGAAGGCCAGCGGAGCCACTTCGATCGTACCGCGCTCGATCAGACGCGCCGCCTTCTCGAAGTCCATCATATCGTGAAGGGCGTCGTAGAGCGGTCGCAGGTACGGGTTCACCTTCTCGGCCATGGAGCCGGGAAGGAAGCCGAGCTTCTCGCCAGCCTCGACCGCCGGCCGGGTGAGGATCACCCGCGAGACCTCGTGGCGGTTCAGCGCCGCCACGGCCATGGCCATGGCGAGGTAGGTCTTGCCGGTGCCGGCTGGCCCCATCGCGAGGACTAGATCGTTGCCTCGCATCTGGTCGATGTAGCGTCGCTGCGAGAGGTTCTTCGCGCTGATGCGCCGGCGCGAGCCCACGGCCGAGAGCACGTCCTCGTACAGGTCGGCGAGCTCTGTGCCCGGCGCGCTCGCGAGCATCCGGACCGCCTCGCGCACCTCTCGCGGCTGCACCGGATTGCCGGCGCGCGCCTGTGCGTAGAACTCCTCCAACACCTTGCGCGCGATGGCCACCTCATGGGGAGGACCGATCAACCGGACCTCGTTGCCGCGCGCGCGTGCCGAGACGCCGAGCTCCTGCTCGAGGGTCCGCAGCGTCCGGTCCCCCTCGCCATAGAGATCCGCGGCGGTCTGGTTGTCGTCGAAGATCAGGGTCTGGCGGGTGGAGGCCTGGTCGCTCGGCAGGGTCTTCCCTCGTGGGAGGGCGGCCGGAAGGCCGCACGGAAGCGGACGTAGAGAAGCGAGTACTCAGCGTTCGGGCGAGAGCAGCACGACGCCGTCCGCGCTTCGCCGGTAATAATATGGGGCTCCCGTCTCGGACGTCAACGCAGCGCCCTCGAGCCAGCCCGCTTCTTCCAGCTCGGCGAGGCGCTCCGGCCACTCGCCGCGCCCGGCGCGCCAGGCCTCCAGCGCGTTGCGCAGGCGCCGCTGATCGAGGCCGTCGCGAGCGGAGGCCAGCGCCGTACCGGCGATCTGCGCCCCGGAGACGGGCTCCGAGGCGGGCAAATGGAGCGCCAGCGCCAGCAGGGCGAGGGCGACCAGCACCGCCGCGCCGGCCAGCATCGCCCTAAGCGGCTGCTCGCCCTCGGGGCGCGTGGCCTTCGGCGCGGGCTCCGCGCGCCCGATCGACTCGATCACGCCGGCGGCAATCAGATCGACCACGATGCGCGAAGCCTCGAAGGTGCCGAGGCGCGAGAGGTCGATCACGCGCCGCAGCGTGAGCCGGCCATCCACCAGGAGATAGACCTGTTCGGCCGTCACCAGCCGGCTGCGCGCCTCTCCCGTCGTCGAATCATCATACACACTAAAGCTTCGCTTTTGCCGCAGCACCACATCCTCGGAGGGGAGCCCCCGAACGAGCGTTCGCCACTCATCCAGCATGCGGAGCCCGTCCATCAGGATCTGCTCGGCGCCGAGAAGCGTCGCTGGGTCGTGATCGTGGGGGACGGGCTGCGCCGAGAAGTGGAAGGAGCCCCGGCTCTGGCGCAACAGGTCGAAGATCGTCTCGCGGGTGAGGAGCTCCTCCGTGGCATCGAGCTCCGGTTTCGAGACCATTCCGCGCTCGACCAGCCGTTGGCCGAGTCTCTCGAGTGTGGTGGCGCACTCGGCGAGCGCGCTCTGCAATGCCTCGTGCGGCAGCACGCCGCGCCGCACCAGCAGCTCGCCGAGGG
>CAYGXT010000710.1:0-1763 GCA_964353695.1 uncultured Myxococcaceae bacterium | reverse complement strand
CTCGCCCAGCACCTGTAGCATCGACCGCGTACGCAAGCTGCCAATCTACGCGCGCGAGGGCGTGGCCCACGTCTGGCTGGTGGATCCCCTGGTTCGCACCCTCGAGGTGTATCGCCTGAAGGAGAAGCACTGGCTGCTCGTGGCGACACACGGTGGTGATGAGATCGTGCGCGCGGAGCCGTTCGAGGCGATGGAGTTCGCGATGGCGCGCTGGTGGCTGCCGGAGGCGGAGGAAGCGGGCCCGTAGCTGCTCGCTGCAGCCGTTGCCCGCGCGCCGTGCTCCAGCAGGTTCTCGTTCGGCTCGAGCTTCGCCGACCTGGTCGCACTGTGCTCTTCCTACGCGATCCAGCGCTCCTGATGCAGGCTCGCCCACGGCACCAGGCTCGCGTCCGAGCGCTGCTGGGCCTCGTCGCCGCCGTAGGCCACGACGATGTCGCACGCGCGTGACGACTCGGAGAGATGGCGCCGAACCCGACGGGCGCCATCGAACAGGCTGGACGACGCTGTCTGCGCCGCCTTGGCCTCCACCAGCGTCAGGCGGTCTGGGTGCTCGATGACGAGGTCCACCTCCGCCCCGTCGCGGTCGCGGTAGAACGACACGCTCCCCGGCTCGCCGCGGTTCATGCGGTACTTGCAGATCTCGGAGACGACCCAGGTCTCGAAGATCGCGCCACGCAGCGGGTGCGAGCGGAGCTGCTCGGGCCGGCGGATTCCGAGCAGCCAGCAAACCAGGCCGGAGTCGTAGAAGTGCAGCTTGGGCATCTTCACGACGCGCTTGCGGAGGTTCTCGTGAAGGACCGGCAAGCGGAAGACGACGAAGCTCGTCTCGAGGATGCTGACCCACGCTTTCGCGGTCGGCTGCGAAACGCCACAGTCCGAGGCCAGCGCCGAGTAGTTGAGGAGCTGGGCCGTGCGGCCGGCGCAGAGCTCGACGAATCGCTGAAAGGTCGTGAGATCGTCCACGTTGCTGATGCTGCGCACGTCGCGCTCGATGTATGTGGCCACGTAGGATCGGAGCCAGTCGCTCGGATCGAGTTCGCGATCGAAGATCCGCGGATACCCGCCGGCGAGGAGCGTCTCGTCGAGCTCTCGCGGGGGACGCGGGAACCGGATCACCTCGCTCCGTGTCAGGGGCAGCAGATGGAGCACAGCCGACCGCCCCGCCAGCGACTGGCTGATCGACTCGAGCAGCGCGAGGTTCTGCGATCCGGTGAGGATCCAGCGGCCCGGCGTCGGATCGGCATCGATGATGCCCTGCAGGCAGGACGGAAGTTCGGGCGTCCGCTGTACCTCGTCGAGGATCGCCCCCTTCGGAAACTGCCCGAGGAACGCCCGCGGGTCTCCAGTGGCGAAGGCACGAACGTCCGGTGCTTCCAGGTTGGCGTACGGCAGCTTTGGGAAGACGGAACGGCAGAGCGTAGACTTGCCGCTCTGCCGCGGCCCTGTCAGCGTGACCGCGGGAAATTGGCGCGCCGCCTTCCGCAGCTGCGGTGTGAGGTCGCGCTCGATCACCATCGCGGCGAACGTAGCGGAGCTCTCGGCTATTTCAAGATCTAACTTTGAATCAGCCGATTCTCGTCAGGGGGGTGGCCCGACGGCCCAGGCGGCGCACTCGCTACGCGAGACGCTCGTGGCGTTCCGGATGAGAGACGAACTCGCGCCGGCTCAGAGTCCGTAGGCTGCCTTCAGCTCCGGGTCCCTTTTCGCCAGCATCTCGGCGAGCGACACCATCACCTTGCACTGCTTCCAGGTGGCGTCGTCCT
>CAYGXT010000709.1:0-1765 GCA_964353695.1 uncultured Myxococcaceae bacterium | reverse complement strand
CGCGCTACACAGGCCGAGCTGGCGGCGGTGCCAGGGATGGGCCCGGTGCGGAGTGCGAGCGTCGTGGCCGCGCTCGAGCTCGGGCGCCGGCTGGCCATGCGGCGGCTGCGGGCGGGAGAAGCCGTTCTCTCACCCGCCGACGTGCACCGGCACTTCCATCCGCGCCTGCGAGATACGCCGCACGAGCGCTTCGTCGTGGTGCTGCTCGATGGACGTCACCGCTGGCTGCGCGACGTCGTCGTCTCCCAGGGCACTCTGACGGCGAGCCTGGTCCATCCGCGCGAGGTCTTCCGGCCCGCGCTGCGCGAGGCCTCTGCAGCCGTGATCCTGGTGCACAACCATCCAAGCGGCGATCCGACCCCGAGCCGGGAGGACGTGGAGATCACGGCCCGCCTGGTGCGTGCCGGCGAGCTGCTCGGCGTTCAAGTCCTCGATCACGTGATCGTGGCCGAGCGTGGCTACGTCAGCCTGCGCGAGGCGGGGAGCTTCCCAGGGCAGAGTTGAGGGGTCTTGGCTAAGGCCAGGCCCCCGGCTGGTCGATTTCTGGAGTGGCCCGGGTGGCCCCGCCCGCACGCGCACGCGGTCGGCATGTCGAAGGCAGACGCGAGATCCCTCCCGGGCTCCGCCCGCGCCGGGAAGTCCTCTGCCGAGCGGCGGCGCTCGGAACGTGCGGCGTTCGTGGTCCGCGTCGACTACGGCACGGTCGACAGCTTCTTCTCCGAGTTCACGGCGGACGTCAACGAAGGCGGGCTGTTCATTGAGACCGAGACGCTCCAACCCACCGGCACGGCCGTGGTGCTCCAGTTCCGCATCCCAGGGAGCGAGTCGCCGATCAAGGTGCGCGGCCGGGTGGTCTGGACGAGCGCCGACCGGCCGACGGAGGTCCCCGGCATGGGCATCGAGTTCGAGAACCTCGACAGCCGTGCCCGCGCGAAGATCGACGACGTCGTGCGGCGCCTGCGCGCCCGCTCGAGCTAGGGTCAGTCCGGCTCGCTGATTTGGGTGGGGTCGGGGTTGGGGTGGTCCGCCCCCGGCCCCACCGCGATCTCCAGCTCGAGCTCTTCCTGCTTCCCTAGAACGGAATGTCGTCCGCGGGCGGAGCGCTGCCTCCCGAGGGGCCCTCGTCGGGGCCCGGCGCCGAGCCCAGCGCTTCGTCGTGCGCTTCGCCCTCTCGCGCCGGGGCCGCGCCCTGGCCGCGGGGGCCGCCGAGGAACTGGACGGTCTGGGCTACCACCTCGGTGGTGCGCTGCTTCTGACCTTCCTTGTTCTCCCACTCTCGGGTCTGGAGTCTGCCCTCGATGTAGACGCTGCGGCCCTTCGCGAGATACTGGGCGCAGAGCTCGGCCGTGCGTCCCCACGCCACGATGCGATGCCACTCCGTCCGCTCGTCGCGCTCCCCGGTCTTCTTCGTGAAGCTCTCGGTCGTAGCGATGCTGAAGCTTGCCACCGCCTGACCACCCTGCGTGTACCGAAGCTCAGGGTCGCGTCCGAGGTTGCCAATCAGGATCACTTTGTTGACGCCGGCCATTGATTTTCTCCGTCGGAGTGAGGTGTGAGCATCATCTCGCCTGCTCGCGGTAGCGTCAATGGTGAACAGACGCTCACGGCCGCCTGCGGAGCGAGGCGGCGCTCGAAATGCGAGCGCGCACTCCCGCTTGACGGGGGGCAGGGCCCGAGGGGATACTTGGCCCGTCTGGAACGTCCCAGGGGGTGGGGACGTGAACCGTCTCGAATCCGAAGATCCGTTTAGAGTTTCGCACGATCC
>CAYGXT010000708.1:0-1767 GCA_964353695.1 uncultured Myxococcaceae bacterium | reverse complement strand
CGCGCCACGAGGCCGACCGACCAGAGCCCGGCGGGGTGCCCAGCGTGAAGATCGCGGCACCGAGGGCGAAGGGCGAGCCGCGGCTGCCATCGTCGCCCGAGAAGGCGAGGAACGCGCCGAAGACGCCGAGGGCGCCGCAGCACAAGTAGGTTGCCAGCAGGGCGTAACAGTGCGCTCGCGGCGTCTGCGTCCGCAGCGCGATCTGACGCGCGCCGATGATCCCAGCCGACAGCGCAATCGCGACGGGTGCAGCGATGGAGGCCAGCGCCGGCGATAGCTCGCTCGCTTCTCGGGTGTGTAGCCCCGAGAGCACGGCGCAGGCCACGAGCATCCCGAGCGTCGCCCAGCGTACGCGGCTGAGCGAGGCCAGGAGCTCGTTGCCGGGCGAGTCGTGCATCCCGGGGGAGCCTACCGCGAAGCGCAGCGCTGGAGAAACCCCCATGCCCGAGAGTGTTACGGCGTAGGGCTGCGGCTCGGCGCGGCGGCGGCAGGCGCGTCTTCGTAGTACGGGGCGAGCTGGTCCATCAGGGCCTGCATGGCGACGACCTTCTCGAGCGTGGGTGCCGGGATATTGCCCTTGCGCCCATCCTCCTCGGCGTCGCGGCGGATCAGTTGCAGACGCTTGTAGGTCGGCAGCGTCGCGTCCTGGTCCTCATCGGCCTTGAGCTGCGACGCGAGGCGTTGGGAGATGGTCACGAGGAGCTTCACGCTCTCGCGCGCGCTGTACTGCGCGCGACGCTGCGGCGAGCCGACCTGAGCGTCGGGGTTCTTCTTGACGGTGAGATTCAGGTCCTTGACCGAGGTCGCCAGCTTCGTGGCGATGCTGGTCACCGCCTTCTGGTCCCATGCGGTCTCGGCGAGAGCGTTCGGCGCGAGCGCGGTCAGCGAGAGTGCGAGGCCGGCAAAGGTGGCCAGCCCTGAGATCCGGAACGAATGCATGTTTCCCCTCCTCCTGGCGCGGGCGCCGCCCGAGCCGGCACGGGCGCAGTTGTACCTCATCGTGCGAGCTACAGGCGAAAATCCAGGGACCCTACGGATCGCCCCTTGGGCTCCCCAGCCAAGGAAATTCACGGCGCCAGAGCCGGCTGCTACGTTGGTGCTGCTTGGAGGACATCGCCCGGAACGCCAGCGGCTGTGTGGAGGTCGATCCGGCTCTCGAGCCGGTGGCCATCTCCTGCCTCATTTTGCATGAGATCGAGCAGGACGCTCGAAATACGTACCCCGAGGAGAGCTGCGGACTGCTGAGCGGCGACGAGAGCGTTCGTTTCCGCCGCCTGCACCGATGCCATAATGAGATGACCGCATTGCACCGGGCCGCGCCGGCCTCCTATCCCTGCGACGGCCGCGCTGCATTCCACATCAACCCGCTCGAGTACGCGCGTATCGAGGAGGAAGCGCATCGGCTGGGCGAGCGCATCACGGCTGTCTACCACAGCCATGTAGGCGCCCGCGCCTATTTCTCGTCGGTGGATCTCACCTTTGCCTCGCAGCCCGACTTCCCTTTCCTGGACGCGGACCATATCGTCGTGGCCGTGGTGGACGGAGCCGTGCGCAAGGAGGAGCGGGCGCTGTTCCGGCGCTGTGGCCAGGAGGGGCCATTTCAGGGCCATCCGCTCCTCGAGCTCCCGGCGTGAAGCGGCGCCCGGGCCCGTTCTTTCCCGCGCTGCTTCTGCTCGGTTCGGCCTGCGCGGGCGGCAATGTCGTCGAGCTCCAGAGCCTTCCTGCCGAGCCGATCGCCTTCGTCTTCCTCGAGCCCGAGAGGGCCCG
>CAYGXT010000707.1:0-1768 GCA_964353695.1 uncultured Myxococcaceae bacterium | reverse complement strand
CGAGGCGGGGATCGCCGCGCTGGGCTCCGATCTCCGCGCGCCGCTGGAGCGGGCGACCACCGCGATTGAGCAGAAGGCCTCGCTCGCGGCCATCGAGGACGCGCGACGCGATCTCGAGCGCACCGCGGCCCCACTCCGCGGCTGGAAGGACGAGCTCGCGGCCGAGACGAAGCGCGTAACGGGAGTCCTAGACGAGCTTACGCAGGCGCAGCGCATCTGGTCCGAGACCCGCGGCCGGCCCGAGACGGCCGCGGCGGGGGACGTGGTGGTGCGGCGCGTGGAGAGCTCCGTTCAAGCCCTCGACGAGGCCGTGGCGCGCTTGCGGATCTCGCAGGCGCGCGTCCTCGCCGTGAGCGACCGTCTGGTCGATCGCAGCACTTCGGTCGAGAACGCACTCGCGCAGCTCGAGGCGGCGACCGTGGCCAAGGGCACGAGCGTCTTCGTTCGCGACCGTGCAGCGCTCTGGCAGCCCGGCTTCGGGGCCGAGCTCCGCGGCGAGCTGCCGCGCGTCCCGGAGGAGATGCTCGCCCTCAACAGGAGCATGCGCGAGTACGCCAGGCACGAGGCGCGTCCGCTCGCCGTGCAGGCGTTCCTGGCGGCACTCCTCATGCTCGTCCTGCGCGGCTTCTCGAAGCGTGCGCGGGAGCGTTCTGCCGGCGCGCAGGAGCCCTCGCGGGCGGCGCGGCTGCTCGAGCGCCCGTACGCCATCGCCCTGCTACTCGCGCTCCTGCCGTCGCCCGCGTTTCACCCGACGGCTCCTCAGCTCTTCATGCAGATGCTGGGGGTGATCGCTCTCTTTTCGGCCGCACGCATCGTCCTCCATGCGACCGAGCGCGCCAACCTGACGATATTCGTGGGTCTGTTCGTCCTGATATTCCTCGAGCGCATCGCGATTGCCGTCGCTCAGCTGCCTGCGATCGCCAGCGCGACCTTCATGCTCACCCTGGCGATTGCCCTCGTGCTGACCTTCTGGTTCGCGAGGCGGGTCGGCCGCGCCGGCGACAGGTCATGGCTACGCTACGCCGCGCACCTCGTCATGTTGGGGCTCGCGCTCGCGCTCCTGGCGGAGATCGGGGGCTTTACCGATCTGGGTGCGCTGCTCGGTCAGGGCATCCTGACGAGCGCGGTGGTGGCGGTCTTCTACTACACGGCAGTCATCGCGCTCACGGGGCTTCTCGGCTACGCCCTGGCCTCGCCCACGCTCCGCCGCAGCCACGTCATCGACCACAACCAGAGCCTCCTGCAACGCCACATGGAACGCGGTCTGCGGTGGCTCGGTGTGGGCCTCTGGCTCAACCTCGTGCTGCGGGGGCTCGGCCTCCAGACTGCAGCGATCGAGGCGATGCGCGCGCTGCTGCGGGCGAGCGTCGAAGTCGGCGAGCTCTCGCTCTCGCTCGGGAGCGTGCTCGTGTTCGTGTTCACGCTTCTGGCGTCCATATTCCTGGCGAAGATCGTCAACACCGTCCTCGAAGAGGACGTGTACCCACGGACTGCCTTGCCCCGCGGCATCCCCAACGCGCTTTCCACCCTGGTACGCTATGGCTTCTACTCGCTCGGCTTCCTGTTCGCCCTCGCCGCAGTAGGCGTCCAACTCGGCCAGCTCACGATCATGGTCGGTGGCCTCAGCGTTGGGATCGGGCTCGGTCTTCAGGACCTGGTCAAGAATTTTGCTGCCGGCCTCACGCTCGTCTTCGAGCGCCGTGTGCATGTGGGGGATGCGGTCCAGATCCCAAGCAAGGAGATCTTTGGTCGCGTGACTGCCATCGGG
>CAYGXT010000706.1:0-1770 GCA_964353695.1 uncultured Myxococcaceae bacterium | reverse complement strand
CGCGCACCTGTATCTCGATGCCGTTCCGGGGCGGCTGCTGCGCGAGACGGCGCCGCGGACCTGTCACTGGATCGAGCGCATGAACCACCCCGAGCCGAATGCCCCGGGCGAGTGGCTGACGGCCGATGCGCTAGCGCCCACGCTCCGCGATCTCCTCACGCTCGTCGGCAGCGACGCCGTGCCACTGCTGCTCGACACCGTGCACGACTTCGAGCGCTGGGCCGACGCGCATGGGAAGACGGGAGAGACCCCTCCCCGCGCGGTAGGCTTCCATGCGACGCGGCTGCGAGGCGCCGCTTTTCAGCGCTACACCAGCCCGTATGCGCTGTGGATGGTGCAGCGCGTACTCGATCCCTATGGGCGGCTCTCCGTGGCGGAGCGCCTGGCTGTGGATCGCACGCTGGCAGGCACAGGCTGCGAGGCTCTCCTCGCCTGCGAGCCGCGGCATCGAGTCCGAAAGAAGGGGTTCTCTCTCGTGCTGGAGCGCTGAGTGCAAGCGAAACGCGCCGCCGAAGGCGAGCTTCTCGATCCCGTCTGCGGGATGACGGTGAAGCCGGACGCTCCTCTTCGTTCGCAGCACGAAGGGCACATCTACCGCTTCTGCAATCCAAAGTGCCAGGTGAGCTTCGAGGCGGATCCGGCCCATTGGCTCGAGCTCCCGCCCGGCGAGGCACGGCGGCGCGACCGGGAGGTCGAGGCCGCCGCAGCCGTTCCGAGCGCGGCCGCTCTGCGGCGCTGGACCTGCCCGATGGATCCGGAGATCGTGCGCGACGGGCCGGGCGCCTGCCCGATCTGCGGCATGGGCCTCGAGCCGATGGAGATCTCGCTCGAGGAAGAGGCGAACCCCGAGCTCGAAGACATGGAGCAGCGCCTGCGTGTCTGCGCGGCGTTGACGCTCCCGGTGTTCGTGATCGCGATGTCCGACGTGATCCCCGGGCAGCCGCTCGAGCACGCGGCGGGCGCGATGCTCTCCTGGATCCAGCTCGCGCTCTCGGCGCCCGTCGTACTGTGGGGAGGGAAGCCCTTCTTCGCGCGCGGCTTCGCCTCGCTCCGCAGCCGACACTTCAACATGTTTACGCTCATCTCCCTCGGCACGGCGGCGGCCTTCGGCTACAGCCTCGTCGCGACCGTCGCGCCCGGTCTCTTCCCCGATTCTTTTCGCGGCCACGGCGGACAGCTGGCGATCTACTACGAGGCGGCGGCGGTGATCGTGACGCTCGTGCTCCTCGGTCAGGTGCTGGAGCTGCGTGCCCGGAGCCGCACGGGGGCGGCGCTGCGGGCGCTGCTGGGCCTCGCGCCGAAGACGGCGCGACGCCTCGCGCAGGACGGCAGCGAGGTGGACGTGCCGCTCGAATCGGTCGTGGTCGGCGATCACCTCCGCATACGGCCGGGCGAGAAGGTGCCGGTAGACGGCGTGGTACTCGAAGGCGCGAGCGCGGTGGACGAATCGCTGGTGACGGGCGAGCCCATCCCGGTAGAAAAGCATCCGAACGACCGCGTCACGGGAGGCACCGTGAACGGAACAGGGGCCCTCGTGATGCGTGCCGAGCGCGTCGGCTCCGAGACACTGCTTGCCAGGATCGTGCACCTGGTCGCGGAGGCCCAGCGCAGCCGTGCGCCGATCCAGCGTCTGGCGGACAGCGTTTCGGCCTTCTTCGTGCCTGCCGTCGTGGCGGTCTCGGTAATGACCTTCTTCGCCTGGGCATGGCTGGGCCCCGAGCCCCGTCTCGCGCATGCGATCGTGAATGCCGTGGCAGTGCTGATCGTTGC
>CAYGXT010000705.1:0-1773 GCA_964353695.1 uncultured Myxococcaceae bacterium | reverse complement strand
CCGCCCCAGGAGAGCCGCCACGACGATGCGAGGCTGGACCGTTCGCGACAGCGCGGAGCTCTACAACGTCGCCAACTGGGGAGCCGGGTACTTCACCGTCAACGAGAAGGGCCGCGTCGAGGTGCGCCCGAACGGAAACGGCGGGCCGGGGATCGACCTGCTGGACCTCGTCGACGACCTCGAGCGCCGCGGCCTGCGCGCGCCCCTGCTCGTCCGCTTCTCCGACATCCTGAAGAGCCGCGTGGCCGGGATGTGCGGCGCCTTCGGCAAGGCCATCGACGAGTACGGCTACAAGGGCAGCTACCGGGGCGTGTATCCCATCAAGGTGAACCAGCAGCGCCACGTGGTGGAGGAGATCATCGAGTACGGCGCGCCTTTCGGCGTCGGGCTCGAGGCCGGAAGCAAGCCCGAGCTGCTGATCTCGCTCGCGCTGCTCGACACGCCGAATGCGCTCATCGTCTGCAACGGCTACAAGGACCGCGCCTACGTCGAGACTGCGCTTCTGGCCCAGCGCATCGGCCGCTATCCGATCATCGTGATCGATCGCTTCCACGAGATCGATCTCGTGGTGAAGACCTCGCGAGAGCTCGGCATCCGCCCGCACCTCGGCATGCGCGCGCGGCTGACGACGAAGGGCGCCGGCAAATGGGTCGAATCGACCGGCGACCGTTCGAAATTCGGACTCTCGGCCGCCGAGATCGTCGAGGCCGTCGAGCGACTGCGTGCCGAGGACATGCTCGACTGCCTCGAGCTCCTACACTTCCACATCGGCTCCCAGATCACGGCCATCCGCGCCCACAAGGACGCGCTACGCGAGGCGAGCCGCATCTATGCCGGCCTGCACCAGATGGGCGCCAAGCCCCGAATCATGGACGTGGGGGGAGGCCTCGGCGTCGACTACGACGGCTCGCAGACGAACTTCCACTCCTCCATGAACTACTCCGTGCAGGAGTACGCCAACGACGTCGTCTCCTTCATCCAGGAGGCGTGCGAGGAAGCCGGGCTTCCGCATCCGGACATCGTTACCGAGGCGGGCCGCTCCATGGTCGCGCACCACTCGGTGCTGATCTTCGATGTCCTCGGCGTGAACGAGGTGATCACGGGGAAGCGGCCCGAGCCCGTGAGCGAGGAAGATCCGAAGGTGCTCCAGGACCTCTCCGAGGTCTGGAGCGGCGTCTCGCGCAAGAACGTGCAGGAGGCGTATCACGACGCGCTGCAGCTCAAGGAGGAGGCCGCCACGCTCTTCTCCCTCGGCTACCTCGATCTGCGGGGCCGCGCGCGCGTCGAGCGCATGTTCTGGGACTGCTGCGAGAAGTTCCTGCGCATCGTGCGAGAGCTCCCGCACATCCCCGAGGATCTCGAGGACCTCGAGAAGGGCCTGGCCGACACCTACTACGGCAACTTCTCCGTGTTCCAGTCGGTGCCCGACCACTGGGCCGTGAAGCAGCTCTTCCCGACCCTGCCGCTGCACCGGTTGAACGAGCGGCCGACGCGCCGCGGAATCCTGGCCGACCTGACCTGCGACTCGGACGGCAAGATGGACCAGTTCATCGAGCTGCGCGACGTCAAGAACGCGCTCGAGCTGCACGCCTACGACGGCAAGCCCTACTACATCGGCGTCTTCCTGGTGGGCGCCTACCAGGAGATCCTCGGCGACCTGCACAACCTCTTCGGCGACACCAACGCCGTCCACGTCCGCCTCGACCCGGAGGGCACCTACCGCATCGAGCACGTCGTCAAGGGCGACACCGTCAAGGAAGTCCTCGACTTCGT
>CAYGXT010000704.1:0-1774 GCA_964353695.1 uncultured Myxococcaceae bacterium | reverse complement strand
TCAACAAGCGCAGGATCCTCGAGACCGCCCAGAAGTTCCTCCAGAAGGGCGCGCTCGACAAAGCCCTGAAGGAATACAGGACCCTGCTCGAGCTGGATCCGCGGGATTCGAGCTCGCGACTCAAGCTCGGTGACATCCACCTGCGGCTCGGCGAGAAGGACGAGGCGGTAGCGGCCTACCTCAAGGTGGCCCAGCAGTTCATGAAGGAGGGCTTCGACGCGAAGGCTGTCGCCCTCTTCAAGCAGATCGCGAAGCTCGCACCCGAACAGGTCGAGATCCACGTCCCACTGGCGGAGCTGTATCAGCGTCTTGGCCTTCCCGCCGAGGCCATGGCCTCGCTTCAGACCGCGACGGAGGGCTTCCAGAAGGCGGGAAGAAAGCGAGAGGCCTTCGATCTGTTGCGCAAGGCTGCAGCCCTCGATCCGACGAACACCACCAGCCGCATCAAGATCGCAGATCTCCTGCGCCACCAGGGGATGACGGCCGAGGCATTGAACGAGTATGACGAGGTGGCGGCGGAGCTCGAGCGCAGCGGCGAGACGGAGGTACTGGCCTCCGTCTACGAGCGCGTACTCGAGATCGAGCCCGATCGGCTGTCGACACTGTTGGCGCTGGCTCGCCTGTCGCTCACGGCCGGAGCCTGCGAGCGCGCCCATGAGCTCACCGAACGTGCTGCTGCAGCCCGACCCGATCTGATCGAGGCCCTCGAGCTGCACGCGGAGGCGCTGCACGCGCTCGGGCGCGACGCCGAGGAGACGGATTCCGTGCTCCGCCGTCTCGCAGAGCTTCATCGCGCACACGGGAACGAGGGACGCGCACGCGAAATTCTTCAGCAGCTCCTTCCGGAATGCGATTTGACACTGAATGGTGTCGATGATTTCGATACCACAGTATCCGGAGAGCGTTTCCCCAGCAGCGACCTATGCGATGATCTGACCCAGGCCGGGGCGAGGCTCGGTCCGCTGCCGCCGCCAGTCCCGCTAGTGCCGCTAGAGCCGGTGGTCGAGGCCGACCTGGAGCAGCTACTCGCCGAAGCCGGGGTCTACCTGCGCTTCGGAAAGCGTGAGAAGGCCATCGCGAGCCTCGAGACCGTGCTGGCGCAGATGCCCGAACATACGGACGCTCTCGAGAAGCTGGCGGGCGCTCTCTCGCACGACGGCGAGGGAGCCCGTGCGGCCAGGCTCTTCGCCCGTGCAGCCGGCTCAGCGCGTACGCGCGGTGACGAGGTCGCCGCCGCGAGCTTCGACGCCCGCGCGGCCGAGCTCGATCCCGCGCTTGTGCAGAGCATCGGGTCGACCGGCGAGACGCCGAGCGCCGGACGCGAAGAGGCGGTCGTCGAGCTCGACGATCGTGCTTCGCTGCTCGAGACGAATCCGGCTGCGCCGGCCCCGGCGGAGCCCGGGCCGCAAGCACAGGAGACTGCGCTCGCGCTGCAGCCGGAGTTCGAGTTCGAGGTGGAGCTCGATCTCTCGGCTGGGGACGATCTCGACGCTTCCGTAGAGCTTGCGAGCCATGAGCCTGCGCCGGTGGTGGGACCGCCCGGAGCGCTCGGATCCGAGATCGAGCTTTGCCAGGACGAGGAGCTCGGCGTCGAGCTCGAGCTTGGCACGCCGATGCAGAGCATGGCGGAGGAGCAAGCTCCGATGGCGCTCGGAGCGGAGACCGAGATTCCTACCGAGGACGAACTCGCAGCTTCGTTCCGGGCCGGCCTCGAGGAGCCGGCCGAGGTCGACGAGCTCGAGAAGAGGCCGGAGTTTCCCGATCTATCGGAGTT
>CAYGXT010000703.1:0-1777 GCA_964353695.1 uncultured Myxococcaceae bacterium | reverse complement strand
TCGTGCGCGATCCGACCTCGATGCAGAGCCATCGATTCCGCAGCGAGGATTACCGGATCCTGATCCGCATCTCATCGGTGCGGAGCCTGGCTGAGACCTTCGACACGCTCGTGACACAAGGGTTTTTGAAGCAGGAGGACGAGGACGAGTTCTACCAGTTCGTCGTGACCCTGCACAATCTCGCCTTCCTGAGCCTTCCGGTGACCGACGATCGTGTCCTCTACCGCCGCTTCCTGGCGAAGCAGCGAGCGCGCAGAATGGGGCACGTGCTCGGCTTTCTCTCGCTCCGCATCCCCCTCTGGAATCCGGACGACTTCCTCGATCGGACGATGCGTCGGGTGCGCTGGCTCTATGGCCGGGCAGCGTTCTCTGTCTGGAGCGTCGTGATGATCGCGTCGCTCGCGTTCGTGGCGGGTAACTGGCGGGAGCTCGTGCACCCGCGGCACAGCATCCTCGAGGTCGGCAACCTTCCGGTCCTCTGGGTGACGCTGATTCTGCTGAAGATCCTCCACGAGTTCGGCCATGCCTACGCCTGCAAGATCCGCGGCGGAACTGTGCCCGAGATGGGTGTGATGCTCATCCTGCTCACGCCCATGACGTACGTGGACGCGACCGCGGCCTGGGGATTCGTTCGGCGACGCGACCGCATCGTGGTCTCGTTGGCCGGGATGTACATCGAGTCGATCCTCGCAGCGTGCGCCCTCGCGGTCTGGGCCACGACGCCCTCGCCGGTGGTCCGAATCCTGGCCCACAACGTGATGCTGCTGGCGAGCGTCGTCACGATTGCGCTCAATGCAAATCCGCTCATGCGTTTCGACGGATACTACGTATTGAGCGACCTGGTGGAGATCCCGAATCTCCGGGCGCATGCCGAGCACTGCGTGCGGAGCCTCTTGAAGGAGGTCTGCTTCGGGATCGAGGACCCCGTGCCCGAGACCAGCCGGCGCCTGCGGCTCGCGCTCTGCGTCTTCGGCGTGGCCTCCGCGATCTATCGCGCAACCCTCGTGCTCTCGGTGTCGATGGTGGTGGCCACCAAGGCCTTCCTGCTGGGGATGGCCTTCGCCGTGGGATATGTCGGAAACCAGCTGCTACGTCTTGCTCACGGGCTCATCCAATATCTTGGGCACTCGCCGGAGACCGAGCCCTTCCGGCGCCGGGCCGTCGCGATCGGGGCTGTCGTGCTGGTTGGCCTCCCGATTCTCGCGATCGTGGTACCGCTGCCGGACTCCGTGCGTGCTCCCGGCCTCGTCGTGCGCGAGGACGAGACGGTGGTGCGGGCCGAGCACGCGGGCTTTCTGGGCAGCGTTTCAGTGCGCGAGGGAGACTCGGTCGAGGTGGGCACGCTGTTGGTGGAGCTAGAGAATCCCCTGCTGCATGCTGCGCTGGCGGAGGCCGAGGCCAGCCTGGAGGTCGCGTCGCTGCGCGCCGCCGCCTACCGGGCGGAGCAGAGCTCGCGCGTGGTGCCGGAGGAGCGCAAGATCGAGGCCCGGCGGCTGCAGCTCAGCGAGCGGAAGCGCGAGCTCGAGAGCCTGCAGATCCGTAGCGGCGGTTCGGGCGTGGTCGTTCACGCGCTCTCGCCCACCGACCTCGGACGCTTCGTCCAGAAGGGCGAGCCCGTAGCGCGGGTGGGGAGCGGCCCCTGGACGCTGCGGGTCCTCCTCTCCGAGCACGACTTCGCGGCGTCCCGGCCGAGTCTCGGCGAGCGGGTGCGTGTGCGCGTCGTAGGCGATCCGTGGCGGACGCTCGAGGGCGAGATCCTGCGCGTCACGCCGGCGGG
>CAYGXT010000702.1:0-1778 GCA_964353695.1 uncultured Myxococcaceae bacterium | reverse complement strand
CGTCCAACTGCGTGGCCGGCGCCGCGTGTACCGGCGCCGGCGTAGGACCGACACGCATCGACCACGTGCTCGGCATCACCAAGGCGTATACGACGCGCGTGGGCGGCGGGCCCTTCCCGACCGAGGAGACGGGCGAGGTCGGCGAGCGCCTGCGCATGGCAGGCGCCGAGTTCGGCGCCACCACGGGCCGCCCGCGCCGCTGCGGCTGGCTCGATGTGGTGATGCTGCGCGAGGCCGTCACCGTGAACGGCCTCACGGGCCTCGCAGTCAACAAGATCGACGTGCTCTCGGGTCTGGCAGAGATCCCGATCTGTACCGGCTACCGCATCGATGGCAAGCTCAGCCACGAGTTTCCCATGACGCTGGGAGAGCTGGCGAGGGCCGAGCCCGTCTACGAGGCGCAGGCCGGCTGGACCGAGCCTCTCTCGAGCGTCCGGCGCTTCGAGGACCTGCCGGCCGCCGTGCGACGCTACGTGGATCGCGTGGAGGCGCTCGCCGGCGTGCCGATCGAGATCCTCTCCGTCGGCCCGGGACGCGACGAGACCATCGTGCGGAGCGATCCCTTCCGGAGCTGACTGTCCCGCCCGGCTCGAGCGCCCCGTTGGAGGGAAGCCGATCGGCCGTCCTCGACACTCCGCGCTCACGGTGGTACCCCACCCTGCGCGGGCCCCTAGCTCAGCTGGTTAGAGCACCGGCCTTTTAAGCCGATGGTCCTGGGTTCGAATCCCAGGGGGCCCACCATATCCGCCGAGCTTGTTTCGGCTACTGCGGGCTGCTCAGCCGCTTCGAGTAGCCTCTCGACGCGCCATTGCGGCTTGCTGCAGACGGCGCCAGAGATCGAGCACTTCCCACGCGGATGCCCAGCGATCGAGGTATGCCTCGTCCATCGGGGGCAGAGCGTCGAGGATGCTCTCGATGTCCGCGAGGTCTCGGGCACGGCCTGCGATCAGCTTGTGGAGCACGATGTCTTCGACCGCCAGTACCCGCACCTGCTCTCCCTCCGAGAGCGGCTCCTCCCGGGCGCGTGCGAGGGCCTCGACCTGATAGGCGGTCTCCGCCACGACGAGATCGACGTCGCCATGATTCGGGTGACGCGCACGCAGCATCATTCCATCGGGGATCGCGCGGCGAACCTGCCAGCCGGCGGCCCGAAGTGCCGCTTCGACGGAGGCGATGCCCGGTGAGGGATCGTTGAGGAGGAGGTCCAGGTCCTGCGTAAATCGCGTCTCGGCGCGGTACACGTTCGCGGCAAGGGCGCCAAACACGGCCCACCCGATGCCGAGGCCATCGAGAATCGCGCCCACCTCCGCGAGCGCGCTACCCCGCAATCACGCGGCCTCGTCGGAAGCGCAATGCGATGGCGCGTGCCTCGGCATCGCGCAGCCCTTCGTCGATCTCGCGTCCGGGCCGGGCGAGCGCACCCAGCCGGCGCTCCATGCGTTCGAGTCGCGCGAGAACCTCGGCGAGCGACCGGGCGGGATCGACCTCGCGAAGCGCCTCATTGGCTTCGCCGAGCCGCCGGAAGTAGGCGCGGTCGGAGGCGGAGACTTGAGGTCGTGCCATGGAGGAAGGCTACTGCGCGAGGGAGTCCGCTCCAAGCCTCCGACCGCCGCCGCGCGTCTCACGGCCGGAATCGGGGAGGATGTCGAGGCCATCGCCGCCTCCTCATCCCGACAGCCGTTCAGGGCGCCTCCGGCGGCCCAGCACGCAGCTCGCACATGACGCGGTAGAGGCGGCCCTGCGCAGCCTGTCCCAGGTGTGCTTTGCGCTGATGAAGT
>CAYGXT010000701.1:0-1783 GCA_964353695.1 uncultured Myxococcaceae bacterium | reverse complement strand
CCTGCCAGGATTCACGCCCTTCGCCTTCAGCAACCCGATCTTCGTGGACGCCGATGGAGACGGGCGCTGGACGGCACAGACGCCGCTGCCACAGCCGGCGTCCGAGCCGGCCGCAAAGGCCCACTAGTCGAAAAAGCGTAGGCATTTTCCCGAGCCCGTGCGTCGTACAAGGACGACGGGCTCCTATCGAGCCGGACCTGCTTTCTGCCGATAGGCCTTGGAGGCGTAAGCCGCGGGTCGTCGTTGGGGGGATCGGGTCTCGATGCAGCTCGATGGGGTTACGCTCGCTCTGATTCCCCTCGCAACGGGGCTGCTCACCGCCTTCATGACGGTGCTGGTGCTGCGCCGCTACCAGTCGGCCACGGCGCCCGCGGTGACGCTGCTCTTCGCCGGGCTCTCGGTCTGGCTCCTCGCCGAAGGCCTTTCGCTCCGGATGAACGACCTGCAGGATCGGATCCTCCTGGGCAAGCTCATCTATCCGGGTGTCGTCTCCGTGCCGGTCGCCGTCCTGCTGCTCGCGGCGCGAGCGACCCGCCGCGATGGCTGGATCACGGGTCGTACGCTGGCCGCGCTCTGGCTCCTCCCGGCAGCGACGCTGGTGGTGGCGGCCACGAACGACCTGCATGGCTGGCTCTGGTCGAGCATCGAGCTCGTGGATCGTCCTGGCGGCTCCGCTCTTGTGTGGAGCCACGGTCCCTGGTTCTGGGTCACGCTCTCGTACGCCTATGTGCTGCTCGGGGTGGCCACGTGGCTGATGGTCTCGAAGTACCGGCGCGACTGGCATCGCTACCGAACCGAGGCGCTGCTCGTCGCTGTGGGCCTCGCGGCTCCCTGGATCTCGAATGCGGTCTACGTTTCGGGCCACAGCCCGCTCGGAAACCTCGACCTGACGCCCTACGGCTTCGTGCTGACGGCGCTCTTCCTGGCCTGGGGTCTGGGAAGGGAAGGCATCCTCGAGGCGATGCCCGTTAGCCGCAGCACCGTCGTGCAAGAACTCGGTGATGGGCTGCTGGTCCTCGATCCGCGCGGCCGCGTCGTGGATCTGAACGCCGCCGCGCGCGGCATCCTCGGCGTCTCGGAGGCCAGCGTGCGTGATCTGCCAGTGGGCGAGGGCCTCGTGCACTGCCCGCAGCTTCTCGCTCTCCTCGGTAGCCCCGCGACGGTCGTCTCGGGCGCGATACAGGTCGAGACCCCGCACGGCCTGCGAACCTTCGACGTCCGGGTCTCGGAGCTTCGCGAGCGAGGACTCGAAATTGCGGGGCGCCTGATCGTCCTGCGGGATGTGACGGACTACCTGCAGGCCAGCGAAGCAGCGCGCGTAGCCGTCGTGGTCAAGTCGCAGTTCCTCGCGAACATGAGCCACGAGATCCGGACGCCGATGAATGGGGTTCTCGGTCTCGCGCAGCATCTTGCGCATCTCGATCTCGGCACGGAGCAGCGCAGTGTGGTCGAGGACATCCTGCTTTCGGGCCGCGGGCTGCTGCAGATCATCGACGACGTCCTCGACTTCTCGAAGCTCGAGGCTGGGAAGCTCCGGATCGATCCGACTCCTTTCGAGCCGCGCCGGCTGATCGGCGACGTGACGAAGCTGCTCGAGCTCAGCGCACGAAAAACCGGCACTGGGATCGAGAGCGCCATCGCGAGCGACGTGCCGATCTGGCTCCTCGGCGACGGCGGGCGCATCCGGCAGGTGCTGCTGAACCTCGCGAGCAACGCCGTCAAGTTCACCAAGAAGGGCAGCGTCGCCCTGCGCGTGCGCTGTGACGAGGTGCGCGACGGCATC
>CAYGXT010000700.1:0-1787 GCA_964353695.1 uncultured Myxococcaceae bacterium | reverse complement strand
TGCAGCAGCGCGATCCAGAGCAGCGGCAGCCGGATCTCACTTGGCTTACTGAGCTCGAGGCTCGGCTCCACCTCGAGCCGCTCGAGGTTGAAGTCGGGCTGGTAGAAGCGGTTGAAGAGGGCGAGGCCGTCCGCACCGGCCGCGACCAACCGCGCCGCCAGCTCCCCCGGTGCGCTGAAGAAGGGGCTCAGCTTCACGGCCACCGGGATCGAGACCGTGCGACGCACGGCCGTGACGACATCGACCGTGCGCTGCTCCACGTCCCGCGCCGAAATCGCGGGGTCGGTCGGCAGCGAAAAGACGTTCAGCTCGATGGCGTGCGCGCCAGCCTCGGCGATCAGGCGCGCAAAGCTCGTCCAGCCCTGATCCGTCATGCCGTTGAGGCTCCCGATCAAGGGCACGGCCACGGCCTCGCGGGCGCGACGAATGAGTTCGAGGTAGCTGTCGGGGCCGACGGGGTCCTGACCTACGGCGGGGAAGTAGCTCAGCGACTCGGCGAAGCTCTCACTCCCGAACTCCGAGAGGTGATCGAAAGCCTCGTTCTCCTGGTGGATCTGCTCCTCGAAGAGCGAGAAGAGCACGATCGCGGCCGCACCGGCGTCCTCGAGGCGCCGGATACCGTCCAAGGACTTCGAAAGCGGCGAGGCAGAGGCCACGATCGGATGCGCGAGGTCGAGCCCCAGATAGCGGGTGCGAAGATCCACGCGTCGTCCTCCTCGTTTGGCTCCGCACGCCTACGGCGTGCTGCGCGCTTCGCTTGCGCGGTTTACTCCGCACGCCTCTGGCGTGCTGTGCGCTCCGCTTGCATTCGTTGGCTTCGCACGCCTCTGGCATGCTGCGCGCTTCGCTTGCATCAGTCCTCCTCGCGCAGTGCTGCGAGACCCTTGTACTGCCAGATGCGCCGGGCGTTCGCCTTCTCCGCCTGGGCGAGCAGCCGCTCCGAGGTAGCGGGATCGGTACGTGCCAGGATTCGGAAACGAAGCTCGTTGTCGGTGAACTCCCGCAGCTTCATCGTAGGCTCGGGCGAGTCGAGCACCAGCGGGTTCTCTCCACTCTCGCGAAGCCCAGGGTTGTAGCGGATCAAGGGCCAGTAGCCGCTGTGTACCGCGCGGTGTTGCTGGTCGAGGCCAAGCTGCATGTTGATGCCGTGCGCGATGCAGTGGCTGTAGGCGAGTACGATGGAGGGGCCCGGGTAGGCTTCGGCCTCTCGAAGGGCAAGCAGGGTCTGCTGCGGGTTGGCGCCCATGGCGACGCAAGCGACGTAGACGTGACCGTAGGAGATGGCCTGCATTGCCAGGTCCTTGCGCTCGACGCGCTTGCCGGCGCTGGCGAACTTGGCCACTGCGCCAAGCGGCGTGGCTTTCGAAGCCTGGCCGCCGGTGTTCGAATACACCTCGGTGTCGAGCACCAACAGGTTCACGTCGCGGTTGCTCGCCAGCACGTGATCGACGCCGCCTGCCCCGATGTCGTAGGCCCAGCCGTCGCCGCCGACGATCCAGACGCTCCGCCGCACCAGATGCTGCGCTACCGCGAGCAACTGCTTCGTCTCGGGCGTCGCGATCTCGCGGAGCCGCGTGCAAAGCCGCTCTACGCGATCTCGCTGCGCCCGGATCTCGGCCTCCGTATGCTGCGGCGCCGAGAGCAGTGCCTGGACCAGCTCTTCGCCGATCACTTCGCGCAGACGGCGCAGCCCCGCGCAGGCGTGCTCGTGGTGGTGGTCCGCCGCCGCGCGAAGGCCTAGACCGAACTCCGCGTTGTCCTCGAAGAGAGAGTTCGACCATGCAGGG
>CAYGXT010000699.1:0-1789 GCA_964353695.1 uncultured Myxococcaceae bacterium | reverse complement strand
TTGAGATCCTGCTCGATACGCTCGAACCACGGGCGCAGCTCGTCCTCGCTATGACCCTCGACACCGTAGCGTGTCTCCCAGAGAGCGAGCCTGTCCGGCGGCGTGCGGTAGCTGTCGGCCCAGTAGTGGACCGTCGCTCCGCCCACGCAGTTGCCATAGGTCAGCGCCACCTGGCCGTCGCTGGTCGTGGCCACGCCGCGGCCGCCATCGATGCGCGCGAGCATGTCGTCCTCACGCTGATCGAGCTCGCCACGACCGGGCTTGCCGAGCTCGACCGGATCGATGAGGCCCGTGTAGTAGCCCCCGCGCTCGAGAAGCAGGACGCGCTTGCCCGCCTCGGCCAGGCGCATCGCGACGGTGGCCCCACCGGCGCCAGAGCCGATCACGAGGACGTCCGTCCCCTCGCGCCGATCGGCCGTGACGTCGCGTCCTTCGATGATGCTCATCCGGCTCCCTAGCCCAGCGCCACGGGGCGGTTCCGCGGCACCCACGGGCCCTCGTAGCCGATGCCCGGCCACGTCGGCTCCTGGGTATAGGTGAAGAAGACCGTGAGGAGCTTGAGGCCCTGGAAGGCCGTCCTGCGCACGGCCAGCCGGCTCGCAGCCATGTCGGCGATCACCGCATCCTGCCCCGCTGCGCCAAGCCGCGTAAAACGGCTGCCTTGCGTTGCGAGGGGCCACCACTCGACGAGCTGGAGCGCGGCCGTGACGTCGGCGCGCAGCCGCGGGCTGTGGAAGGCAAGCTCTCGGTCGATGCGCGCGGGCACTCCGAGGGCGAGCGCTCCCGGCTGCGCGTCGCCGGCGGGAACGATGCGATCCGTGACGGCGCGGAGCACCGCGTACTCGCGCAGTGGAAGCTGCGCAGGCGTCTCGCCGGCCGGCACCAGCGTCTCGTAGCCCGTCTCCTCGCGGCCGCACGCGAGGGCGCCGGCACCGAGGGCGGCGCTCAGCCAGACGGAGCGCGCGAGAAAGCCTCGGCGCGACATCGCCTGGCCTAAAAGAATCGACTTCGATCCCGACTCGCTCACGTCCGGGAGAGTACCGCGGCCGCGAGCCACCGGTGGCAGCCCGGGAGAAAAAGAGGCCTCCCGGCCGAAGCCGGGAGGCCCTGGGATCGAACCCCTCGAAGTCGAGATCACTCGTCGACAGCGGCGTCCGCGGGCGGATCCTTCACCGTCACTTTGTACGCCTTGCGCGGCTTCTCCATCATCTTCGACCCGACCGCCACCCAGTCGCCCTTCTTGACGGCGTCCCAGGCGGTCGCCTTGCCTTCGACCGTCGTCTCTCCGGTCTTGTCGAAGCTGATCTTGTCGCCCTTGCGGTTGTCGACGATGATCTTCGAGTCGCTGATCGAGTCGACCTTCCCCTCGAAGTCCCGCAGCTGCGCGGAGGCAATCCCCGGCGCAAACAGCACGGCCGCGAGCATCAGGGACATCGCAATCGCAGCGGCACGCTTGACCTTGACCATCTCGGAACCTCCTCTCAACGAGCGCGCGACCCCGGGCGCTCACTCGGTTCGGACGCCTTGCGGCCCGACGCATCGAACCGCCGTCCATCGGTGCCGGAGGTGGGACTCGAACCCACACGACCACAAGGGCCGGGGCCTTTTGAGGGCCCTGCGTATGCCAATTCCGCCACTCCGGCTTGCGGCGCAGAAACTACCACGGCCGCCACGCCGGACCAGCCGTCCCCGCCTCCCGCCCTCTAAGTTGCCGCTTTGACAGTCGGGGTCCCCATCGGTAGCTTCGCCGCCGCCGTGGGGCTGTAGCTCAGCTGGGAGAGCACAAGGC
>CAYGXT010000698.1:0-1795 GCA_964353695.1 uncultured Myxococcaceae bacterium | reverse complement strand
CCCTCGCGTCGCGCGAGATCGCAGGCGACGCCAAGGCCCACGATCCCGGCCAGGTTCTCGGTGCCACCTCGACGGCGCCGCTCCTGCGGGCCGCCGCGCAGCAGCGGCTCGAATGCGGCGCCGGGCCTGACGTAGAGCAGGCCCACGCCCTTGGGCCCGTTCTGCTTATGCCCCGAGGCCGCCAGGCTGTCGACGCCCAGTGCCTGCACGTCCACCGGCAGCTTTCCAATGCACTGCGTAGCGTCGAGGTGGATGGGCACACCGCGTGCGCGGGCGATCTCCACCAGTTTTCCGACGGGCTGGACCACACCGGTCTCGTTGTTGGCCCACAAGATCGCGGCCAGCGCCGTATGGGCTCCGAGCGCCGCCGCAAACACGTCCGGATCGAGCAGGCCGTCCCGATGGACCGGCAATCGCTGGACGCGCCAGCCGCGCTGCTCGAGCGCCGAAAGCGGCTCCGACACCGACGGGTGTTCCACGCAGCTCGTCACGATCTCGCGGCGTCCCGCAGCCGCAGCGGCACGAAGGCAGCCGGCGAGCGCCGTATTGTTCGACTCCGTAGCGCCGCTCGTGAAGAGGATCGTGCCGGGCGCCGCGCCGATTGCGGCCGCCACCTGCGCGCGCGCCTGCTCGAGGGCCGCTCGGGCTGCGGCGCCTTCCGCATGGGTGCTCGAGGGGTTGCCCGGCAGATCGCGCAGCGCTGCGCACATCGCCTCGAGCACCTCGGGGCGAAGGGGAGTGGTGGCGTTGTGATCGAGATAGATGCGCATGGGCGCCGCAGGACGGCTCGCAGCGACGCTAGTCCCCGTGCTCCGCAGGGTCAACCGGGGCCGTGCTCGTGCTGGAATCGAGAGCGAACAGCAGCCATGGGCGCAGCCGCGCGAGCGTGGCGACGCCGATCCCGGGGACACGGCGCAGATCCTCCGGCTGCACGAAGGCAGCCCGGGCTCGCTCCCGCACGATCGCCTCGGCCCTCCCCGTGCCGACCCCGGGCAGGACCGCGAGACTCGCGGCATCCGCCGTGTTGGGATCGAGACGCTGGCCGAACAAAAGCCGAACGGGGCCGGCGAGCGGCGGGCCCGGCTTCCCGTCGCAGCGCACGGCCAGCGTTCGTCCGTCGCGCAGCTCTGCGCTCGCCGGGAAGACACAGTCCGCCTGCGGGGCCGAGCGCCACGGCAAAGCGGCGAGCAGCAGCAGCGCCGCCAGCGCGAGCGTCGCGCGGGACGCGCGTGCGAGGGCGCGATCCGGGGCGTCCATGCTTTCTCCCCGGGACCGGGGTCGAGGCGGAGGAGACCCTAGGATTCCATGCGAGGTTCGCTGGCGCCAGACTCTACGAAGGCTGCGTGCAGCGCGCGAAGCGCCAGCTCCGTGTACTTCTCCTCGATCAGCACGGAGATCTTGATCTCGCTCGTGGAGATGAGCTGGATGTTGATACCCTCGTCGGCGAGCACCTGGAACATGCGCGAGGCCACGCCCGCGTGGTCCTTCATGCCAAGTCCGACGATCGAGACCTTCGCGATCCCCTCGTCGCCAATCACGCCGCTGGCGCTGACCTCCCTCCCAGCCTGCTCGGCGATCGCGAGTGCACGCCGGTAGTCCGTGCGCGGAGCGGTGAAGGTGATGTCCGTCGAGCCATCTTGCCCGACGTTCTGCACGATCATGTCCACCACGATCCCGGCCTGGCCCAGGGGCCCGAAGAGCCGCGCCGCTACGCCCGGCTGGTCCTTCACGCCCCGCAGCCGGATCTTCGCCTGGTTGCGGTAGTAGGTGACGCCGGAGACGACCAGCCCTTCCA
>CAYGXT010000697.1:0-1795 GCA_964353695.1 uncultured Myxococcaceae bacterium | reverse complement strand
CCCCGCATTGGCCTTGATCCAAACCGGACGATCGCTGGAGGCACGGATCCGCTTGCAGAGCGCGACGAAACTCTCGATGCCCTGCCCGCAGTTGGCGCCGATCACGTCCGCGCCGGCCTCCACCAGCGCATGCATCGCCGCCTCGACCGTGGTGCCCATCATCGTGCGGTCAAAATTCGCGCCCGAGTCGAACGTCATGCAAGCAACGACCGGGAGGCCCGTCTCACGCGCAGCACGGATGGCGATCGCCGCCTCCGCCGGATCGCTCATGGTCTCGATCACGATCGCGTCCGCACCGCCCTCGGCGAGCGCCCGCGCCTGCTCCGCGAAGGCCTGCTGCAGCGCCCGCTCGTCCACATCTCCGGCGGCAAGAAGTTTACCGCTGGGGCCCATCGAAGCGAAGATGCGCGCACGGCCCGCGGCCGCACGCCGCGAGATCTCGACGCCGGCGCGGCTCATCTCGCGCGCTCTCGCCTCGAGCTCTGTATCTGCCAGCGCGATCCGGTTGGAACGGAACGTGTTCGTGAGGATCACGTCGCTTCCGGCCTCGACGTAGGCGCGCGCGACCGCCTCGACGCGATCGGGATGGGAGAGGTTCCAGGCATCCGGGCACTCCCCGAGAGCGAGCCCGCGCGCCTGCAGCTCCGTGCCCCAGGCGCCGTCGAGCACCACCGGCGCCGATGCGAGCAGACGCTCGAGAAGGGGAGACGCGGACTGGCGCAACCTAGCTCTCCAGCGCGCGCCGAAGCGCGTCTACCGCCGAGGCGGCATCGGCCGCCCAGGCATCCGCTCCGATGCTCGCCGCCCACTCTTTCGTGACGGACGCACCACCGACCAGGATCTTCACCTTCTCATGGCCCGCCGCCCGGATCGAGCGGATGATCTCGGCCATCCCGACCATCGTCGTCGTGAGCAGGGCCGAGAGCCCGACCGCCGCAGCGCCGTGCTCTCGGATCGCATCGACGAACTTTTCGGCCGGCACGTTGACGCCGAGGTCCACCACCTCGAAGTGTGCGCCCCGCCACAGCAGCGCCACGAGGTTCTTTCCAATGTCGTGGAGATCGCCCTGCACGGTGCCAATCACCACCTTATGCTCTGGCTGGATGCCCGCCGCCACGAGCAGGGGCTCGAGGAGCGGCAAGGCCGTCTTGAACGCCCGCGCTGCGATCAGCATTTCGGGTACGTAGACCTCCTTGCGCTTGAAGCGCTCGCCCACCTCGGCCATCGCGGCCACCATCGCGGCCAGCATCGCTCGCGGATCCTCACCCTCGGCGATCGCGTTGCGTGTCTCAGAGGCGGCAGCCTCGCGGTCTCCGGAAACGATTGCGTCGGTCAGCGGCTTCAGATCGGCCATGCTCGCCTGGCTCCTTTCGTGCTGCGACTCTTTCGTCCTGCAAGTCTTTCGCCCTGCAAGTTTTTCGCGCTGCGACCCTCACTCGTCGCAGCCTGCTAGCGTCGTTCGGCGTGGCACCGCCGTCGCGAGAGACTATCGAGGTTGAGCTCGAGCTGCCCGAGGGTCGCCGGACCCTTCTCGTGACGCAGGCCGCCCGCGGGCTCTCGCTCTCGGACTGGCTCCGCCGCGAGGGGGAGCCGCTCAATACGCGCTGCGGCGAACGCGGACTATGCCAGGGCTGCGTCGTCGAACTGGTCGCTGGCCGGCTCGAGCGCATCGATAGCGGCGAGATCCACGAGGCCGGCCCGCAGCCCCACGCGCTGCACGCCTGCCAGCACCGCGTGACCGAAGGCTCCGTACGCCTGCGAATTCCGGCGCGCGCGCGCCTCTCCCACCGGCCGC
>CAYGXT010000696.1:0-1796 GCA_964353695.1 uncultured Myxococcaceae bacterium | reverse complement strand
GCTGCCGTGGGAGCTGCTGCGCGACCCGGGCGACGACGGCGCGCCGCACGACCTCGTTGGTGGTGAACAGGCTGGACAGACCCGAGGTGAGCACACGGCGTACGAGATCCGCGAGCCCGGGCGCAGGGCCTTCGGCGCCGGACGCGTGGGCGCCGTCGGTCGGGGCCGGCCGCTCGCCGCGTCCCGGCCCGCGTTTCTTTTTCCCCAGCGCTGCCGCCATGAAGTAGACTCCTGCCGTGGATCAGACGCTCGTCCGTGACCTGATGCAGGAGAAGATCGTCACGATCGGCGTCAGCGATCGTCTGTCGACGGTCGAAGATATCATGACGCTGGGTTGCGTGCGCCATATGCCCGTGGTGCAGGGCGGGAAGCTCGTGGGCGTGGTCACGGAGCGCGATCTGCTGCGCGCATCCCTCTCCAACCTCACCGGCTTCGACTCGATCGAGCGCCGGGCCTTTTTGAACGCAGTCGAGATCGCGCGCGTGATGTCGGCTCCGGCCGTCGTGATCGATGCCGGTGCGACGGTGGAGGAGGCCGCGCGCGTGATGGCCGAGCGCCGGATCGGCTGCCTGCCCGTGATCGAGTGCCAGACCCTGGTCGGTCTCATCACCGAAACCGACCTGCTGCGCTACTTCGCCGGGGTGCCCCGGGACGATCGCTAGGACACCAGCTCCTTCCAGCGATCGAGCACGTGGTGCGCGGTGCGGTCGGCGAGCGCCGCCGTGGTGATCTGCGGCGGCGCGCCGAGCGAGGTCGGGAACACGCTCATGTCGGCCACGAACAGGCCCGGCACTTCATGGCTCTCGCCGAAGGCGTTCACGACGGAGCTCTTCGGATCTCCCCCCATCCGCAGCGTAGACTGTGGGTGCGTGGAGTTGAGCACGATCTCTCCCTCGCGCACGCCCCGCTTCGTGATCGCGCCGAGATCGTCACCGCGGCCGAGCTCGAGGGCATCGGGCAAGAAGGGAACGAGGCAGCGCTGCGCGCCGCCGGCGAAGAGCACCTCGGCGGAGTGGACCAGGCCCTCGGCCAGCAGGCGGCGATCGTCCGGTTCGAGGCTGTAATGAATCTTCGGCCTGCCGGGCGAAGAGCCGGCCTCGACGTGGCCCGCGCTGCGGTCGTGCAGCAGCACCAGCAGTCCGCCGAGCTTCGAGAAATCGCGCATCTGCCGGGAATGCGTCCTGCCGAAGCCCGGCAGGGCCACCGACGTCAGTACCGGGAAGCCGGCGATGGGCATCAGCACGTAGCCGCTGCGGGGATCACGTTCGAGATTGATGAACTGATCGACGTAGTAGCTCTGCGGGATGCCGCGGTAGGCGTTGATGGGCTGCTCGTAGAAGCCCGCCACCATGCACGCAGGGTGCAGGTGGAGATTGCGCCCGACCTGGCCGCTGCCGTTGGGCAGCCCGCTCCGCAGCCAGAGATCCGGTGAGTTGATCGCGCCCGCGGCCAGCACCACGATCGGCGCCTGCACGCGGACGCGGCCCATGGCCCGGCCCGACTGGTCGACCACGGAGCCGCTGACGGTCTTGCTGTGCTGGCTCCCGACTTCGATCCGCTCGGCGCGGGCGTTGGCGTAGATGCGCGCTCCCGCGGCGTCGGCACGGGGCACGTAGGTGACCAACATCGACTGCTTGGCGTCGTAGGAGCAGCCGAGGATGCAGTAGCCCGACTGTACGCAGGCTTCGCGGTTGTGCTTCGTGACGAAGCCCGAGTAGCCGAGCTTCTCGGCGCCGGCGCGGATCCGCCGGTTGAGCTCGTTCACCTCCTGCTCGAGAATCGGCTTGACCTTCAGA
>CAYGXT010000695.1:0-1799 GCA_964353695.1 uncultured Myxococcaceae bacterium | reverse complement strand
TCCACACGGACGTGCTCGGCACGCCGCTGGCGGTGACGGACTCGCCCACACTGCCAGCCCTTCCGAAGGTGATCTGGCGCGCGAAGCATGAGCCAATGTTAAGAGGTCGCAAGGCTGCGAGATGGGAGCGGCGCTCGACACCGCACGGCAAGCCGCCACGAGCCGGAGCGGGCCGCCACGAGCCGGGCCCCTCCGAAAACTTCGTGTTGCGCCTGCGGCCGCCGGGCCCGATCAGCCCGAGCGGGGGATCATCGCTTCGGGCGAAAACGTTTCGCGTCGATCCCGAGCTTGCGCATGCGTGCGCGCAACGTGTGCGGGTTGACGTCGAGGACGGCGGCAGCGCCGAAAGGCCCCTCGACCCGCCCATGGCAGCGCACCAGCGCCGTTTCGATGTGCTGGGCGATGGCGGCATCTAGAGGCGCGCTTGCCGGCGACGGCGTGGCGGCGAGCATCGGGCCAACGGGAGCGACGGCCGCGATCGGTGTCGAGGCTGGAGAAACCGGCCCGAGCGCCGTTGCCACCGCGAGGTGCCGTCCATTGCCGAGGATCACGGCACGCTCCATCACGCTCGCGAGCTCGCGCACGTTGCCGGGCCAGGGATAGCTGGCGAGCAACGAGACGTCTTCGGGGCTCGGCGTTAGCGGCGGCGTGCCGAAGCGCGTGGCGGCCCGCAGCGAGAAATGGGTAGCGAGCGCCGGGATATCCTCGATTCTGTCGCGCAGCGGCGGCAGATGGATGACGAATACCGCGAGCCGATACCAGAGATCCTCGCGGAAGGTTCCCTCTGCGACCATGGCGTGAAGGTCCCGCTGTGTCGCGGCGACGACGCGCACGTCCGCCTGAAGCGGCTTCTGTCCACCCACCCGCTCGAAACTTCCATCCTGCAGCACGCGCAGCAGTCGCACCTGCGCGTGGGGCGGAAGCTCTCCCACCTCGTCGAGAAAGAGCGTTCCGCCATCGGCGCGCTCGAACCATCCCTTCCGCTCGCCAGTAGCGCCCGTGAAGCTGCCGCGCTCGTGGCCGAAAAGCTCGGAGTCGATCAGACCCGCTGGAATCGCGCCGCAGTTGACGCGAAGGAAAGGGCCCTGGGCACGGCGCGAACGGATGTGGATGGCGCGCGCAATCACTTCCTTGCCCGAACCTGTTTCGCCCAGGATGAGCACGGGCACATCGGCGCCTGCGACGAGCCCGACACGCTCGAGGCTCGAGCGCAGCCCCGCTTCCGCGCCCACGATGGTCTCCTGCAGATCGCTTCGTCCGAGGCGGCGCAGCAACGAGTGGCGGTCGGCCTCGGCGGCCTGGCGCAGGGTCTCGAGCTCGCGTACGCGGCGATCGTTCTCTACGGCCACCGCGAACGACTCGCGCAGCGCGCTCAGCATCTCCTCATGCTCTCCATCGAAGTGCCGCGGCGCGCGTGCGAAGAACGCAACGAGGGCCGGAACACCCTCTTCGCGCTCTAGCGGCACGATTACGACGTCGCCGTCGAGCCCGTCCGGCAGGAGCCCCGGCAGCTCCCGCGAGAGTGCTTCGGCGCTGCGGTGAGCCGGATGTCCACGGCGGCAGAATTCTGCCAGCTTCTCGAAGGTACGCGCCGGAACCTCGCTGCGAGTCGGCAGCGGGCCCGGATCGCGACGCACGATGCCCATGGCGGTCGTGTCAACACTACTGTGTGTTGGATCCAGCCGACGCACGAGCAGGAGATCGACCGGGAGCCGGCGCGCCAGGAGCGGGGCCAAACGGGCGGCCGTCTCCCCGATCTCGACGTGGCGGCCCACCTCGCGCCAGACGTCGAGCAGCAG
>CAYGXT010000694.1:0-1801 GCA_964353695.1 uncultured Myxococcaceae bacterium | reverse complement strand
AGCACGACCCGTTCGTCCCGGTGGAGGAGGGCCCGTGAACGCGATCGCTCGCCCGGCCGCGCGATCGCGTTCACGACCTGGTGCGTGATGGCCGGCGAGAGATAGGAGTCGCCCAAACGTACCGCCTCGATGGCCGAGACCAGCTCGCTTGCCGATGCATCCTTCAGCACGTAGCCCGACGCGCCCGCGCGCAGCGCCTCCTCGACGCAGGTGCGGTCGTCGTGCATGGAGCAGATGAGGATCCTCGTGCCGAGACCCATCTTCACGATGCGCCGCGTTGCATCGATGCCGGAGAGAAGTGGCATCGAGATGTCCATCAACACCACGTCCGGATGCTTCTGGCTCACGAACTCAACGGTCTCTTCTCCGTTGGTCGTCTCGCCCACGATCTCGAAGCCCGGCTGGTCTTGGAGGATGCGGCGAAAGCCCTCGCGCACGATCCGGTGATCGTCCGCCAGGAGAATGGTCGTCTGCATCGTCCCCCCCATCGTGGAGCCCGGCGTTCATTAGAGCTCGCGTGTCTGCATGCCTCATCGGCAGATCCACCCTCAACTGATGGGGGTTTTTCGAGAAATCGAGCATCGAGGGCCCAGGGGAAGCCGGAACCTCGGATCCTCAGTCGCCGGGGGGGGCAGGAGCCCGCTGCAGCTCTGCCTCGGCGGTCTGGTCCTCGGGCCGGACGATCCCGCGCAGCACGCGCTGGGTACGCGCGATGGCGGCGCGCTGCACCCGAAGCTCCTCGTTCTGGGCTGCGGCGTACCGTTCGAGCCGCTCCCGAGACTCGAGCAGCTCCTCGATCCGGCCCTCGAGCCGGCCGATGCGCTGCTCCAAGGTCGGGACGAACTCGTCCGGCGGCTCGTCCCGCGTTTCGGGCGGCGATGCATCGGAATCGGCGAACGACGCCGTGATCACCAGCTCGGCCGGCGGGATCGGAAGGGATTGCCAGCCCTCTCGCGGATCGTCTTCCGGGACGACGAGCGTGAGCGCCGGGGCTTCGGCCAGCGGTGGGGTCTCCTCGTCCAGCGGAAGGTCCCAGGCCGGGACGACCGGCTCGGTCGCCCACGGGGCCTCGAGCGCGGACTCGCTCGGCGAGGCGTCGCCGAAGATCGCCTGGTCCTCTCCCTTACCGAGAGCGAGCGCCCGCGTACGGCGCAAAGACAGTCGGCGGTAGACGATCGACGCGGCGGCAAGCGCGGCCAACACGAGCATCGCGGAGGCGAGATCGAAGCCCGCGAGCCGGCTCCGGAGCTGCACGATCAGGCTGTCGATCGCCGGCGAAAGGCCTGGGCCCTGCCGCGGGCCCGAGAGGTTGCGGCCCGGCGCCTCGGCTACCGGGGCAGGGCTCGGCATTGCTTGCGGCGGCGGCGAAGCGACCGGAGCAGGCGGCGCCATGACGGCACTGGGAGCTGCAGCCGCAGCCACTGGCGGCAGCTCTTCGGCGGGCCAGGCCTCTGGGTCACGAGGAGCAAGCGGTACGGCAGCCCCGGCGGCGGCGGCAGCGGCCTGCTGAGCCTCTACCAACGCGCGGTAGCTCGCGGGCGGCACGAAGGAGGCGCGCTCGTCCTGATCGGTCTGCCCCAGCGCGTCCGGCGGCGGAGTGGCAACCGCCCCTGCGCGCGCGGCTGCCGCCACCGCCGGGCGGCGGACATCGATCACGATGCGCGGCGGACCGTCGAGAAGCATCTCAGAGTAGTCGAGACCCGTCTCCCGCAGCGCGATGCGGGCCAGCGTCCCGCCGTCGCCCGGCTCGAGGGTCACGGCCTCCACCAGCGGGCCGCGCGACACGATCCGGCGTCGCTCG
>CAYGXT010000693.1:0-1804 GCA_964353695.1 uncultured Myxococcaceae bacterium | reverse complement strand
CGCTTGGTGTCCATGCGGCAGTTCATGCCCTTCTCGACGCTGTGTATCGTGCGCAGCGCGACCTTTGCCCTGCGTGCCAGCTGCGCCTGGGTCATCAGCCGGTTCTCGCGCAGCTCGCGAACACGGTTGCTGGGGCTCGCCTGCGTTTCCTTCGTTTCCATGACGTCGCACTCCTTGCTGCCCGCCGCTCTGCGGAGCCTCGAATGCCTCTCGCGATTCTCGATAAACGTTCGGTACATGGAAGATTTTCTTTAGTATTTATAAGGGCTGAGAGTGGTTCCCGGGGGCACCTGGGGGGATTCCGGGAGGATCCCAGCAACGCCAGTAGCCACTACTACATGGACGATGTCCCGCATGTACATGACCGCTCGGAGGACCCAAGTTTCATCTCTTCCCACTGCCGGCTCCGCGCGCAGCAGGCGCCGGTTGCCGTGGGTCGGGCTGCCTGCCAACTGCGGGACCCGCTGCTACCTGGCTTCAGGCCACTCTCACCCTGTCTTGCTACGCTGCGCCTCCGTGCGGAGGCGCCGTTGCATCGCGCCCTGATTCGGGGCCTGGGGGCCCTGCTGCTCTTCGGAGCCGGCCTCGCGGCCGGGATCAGCCTTGCGAGCCAGACCGCGCCACGCCGGCTGCGCGCTGCAGTGGAGGCAAGCCTCTCCGAGGCCCTCGGCACGACGGTCTCCGTGGCGAGCGCGCGCCTGCTGGTCCTCCCGGGCGTGACGATCGAAGCGGTGGACGTCGTCGCCTGGCCGGGAGCCGCGGAGGCGGCCTTCAAAGCGGCGCGCCTCGAGGCCCGCCTCGACCCGGCCGCTCTCCTCTCGGGGCGCCTTCGCTTCTCGTCGATCGCGCTCGACGGCGCTCGCCTCGCGCTCGTGCACGAGGCGAGCGGCAATTGGGCACCGCCCTTGCTCACACCTGGCTTCGAGAGCCCGCTCGTCGTCCTCCGGCGGCTCTTTGCAGCCGAGCTCCCCGCGCCAGCGGTGGACATTCGATCGGGGAGCCTCTCCATCACAGACCTCGCTGCCCCACGCGCCGCGGGCGGCAGGGCGCGCTTCGAGATCGACGGCATCGCATTGCGTTTGTTGGCGCCGGGGCTGCTCGAGCCGGGGCGGCTGCAGGTAGCGGGCATCCTGCGTCAGACGAAGGGCGATGGCGCCCGATTCGAGCTCGAAGCGGCAGCGCCCCGGAGTGGTCTGCAGCGGCTCGAGCTGGCCGCAGCGGATCTTGCCCTCGACCGATTCGTCCCCTACCTGCGCGAGATCGACCCCGAGCTCGAGCTGACGGGCCGAGTCGACGGCGTTCTCTCGCTCGCCGCGGCGCAAGGCGACGCCACGGATCTGACGCTCGACCTGGCAGTCTCGGGTCTGCGGGCAGCCGAGAGCAGGAGCCAGTGGCGAAGTTCTCCGCTGAGCGTGGAACAGCTCGGCGTGGAAGCGGTGCTGGGCATCGCCGGAGAGACGCTCACGCTTTCCGAGGGGCGGCTGAGGGTCGATGGTCTCGAGCTCTCGCTACAGGGATCCATCGGCCGCCCCGTTAGCGACGAGGCCAGGCTGGTCTTCGAGGCCACCCTGCCCGAACTCGGCCTCGCCCGCCTGCGGGAGCTCGGCGCCTGGCTGCCAGCGGACGCGCGAGGAGCGTTCGAGAGCGCGACTCGCGCCTTCGTTTCCGGCCACTTCGAAGGGATCTCCCTCTCGGGCGACACCCCATTCGGAGCCTGGCGAGCAGCAGCCCTGCCCGGCGGACCCTGGCTCCCGACCGGCGCTCGCCTCGAGAGCCGGGTCTCGGACGTGACGCTCCAGCCTCC
>CAYGXT010000692.1:0-1806 GCA_964353695.1 uncultured Myxococcaceae bacterium | reverse complement strand
CGCTCGAGGATCGCGACACGGGTCTCGCCAGCCTCGGCGTTGATCAGAATTTCGTTTTGCATGCCACCCGACCAGCCGTGCTGGCTCTTTTCGGGAGATCGGGAGGGCAAACGGCCGGAGGCCCACGCAGGACGCGGGTACTCAGGTCGGCGGCGGGGCTAAATGGAGCCGGACGGGAGCGCTCAGCGCCCTCCCGACGGACGGTTGGCTCTCTCTAAAATCCCGGAATCAATACCAAAATCGTTGACTCGCACGGATGTGCAACCTACGGTGCCAGGGGTTTGGAGGCCAGACTACCGGGCCCCGTGCAGCACCCCGCCGCCCGTCCGACCCGAGCCGAGCCCCCGAGGATCTCTCCCAGAGAGAGCCTCACCTGGCCCGCTGAAACGTTCGCACGGAAGATCATGGATTCGAGCAACAAGGTCAAGCACGATCCCCGTCGTCTTCTGCCTCAAGCGGATCGGCTGATCGGGAATGTGAGGGAATCGGCCCCCGATCTTCCCTTGTGGGCGGCTACGGCCGGTGCCCGGGCAGCCCTTGGCAGGGCCCGGACTGCCCTCGAGGCCGACCCCGGTCAAGCGATCTCGATCCCCGACCTGGTTGGCGCCGCCCTGTGCGAGGCGCAGCGCCTCAGCCTCGGCCATCCGCGCCGCGTCGTGAACGCAACCGGCGTCGTGCTGCATACGAATCTAGGCCGCGCGCCGCTGGCGCCCGGCGCCGCGGCGGCTGCGGCGGCTGCGGCGAGCGCTTACTCCGATCTCGAGCTCGACCTCGGCGAGGGGGGCAGGGGGGACCGCGTCGCAGCCGTCAGTGAGAAGCTCGTCCTGCTCTCCGGCGCCGAGGCCGCCCATGCGGTCAACAACTGCGCGGCGGCGCTGCTGCTGGCCCTCGACACGGTGGCCCGCGGCAAGGAGGTGATCGTCTCGCGAGGCGAGCTGGTCGAGATCGGTGGCTCCTTCCGCATCCCCGAGATCGTCGAGAGGGCGGGCGTACGGTTGCGCGAGGTCGGCACCACCAACCGTACACATCTCGTCGACTACGAGCGTGCACTCGGGCCCGAAACCGGCGCCCTGCTCAAGGTGCACCGCAGCAACTTCGAGCTGCGCGGCTTCACCTCCGAAGTCGGCCTCGAGACGCTTTGCCGTCTCGGCGCCTCGGCTGGAGTGCCCGTGATCGAGGATCTCGGCAGCGGCACCCTGGTAGAAGCGACTGCGCAGGGCCTTCCGCCCGAAAGCCACGCTCCCGCCCGCCTCCGGCTTGGCGCCGACCTCGTGCTGTTCTCGGGCGACAAGCTCCTCGGCGGGCCGCAGGCCGGCATCGCCCTCGGCCGCAAAGGTCTTATCTCCGCGATGCGGAAGAACCCGCTCGACCGCGCATTGCGTCTCGACAAGCTGACGCTGGCCGCTCTCGACTGGACGCTTGCGGCGCTGCTCGAAGGCCGGGAGCAGGAGATCCCCTTGCTGCGCATGCTCTCGCTGCCGGCGGCCGAGCTCGAGCTGCGGGCACGCTCGCTCGCGGCGCGGCTGGAGGCCTGCGCGTCGGGGCGGCTCTTGGCGACTGCGGTGATCGAGCGAGCGCCGGTCGGCGGGGGCTCTCTGCCGGGCCTCGAACTCGAGACCTGGGTGCTGCGCCTGCGCGACACGCAAGGAAGCCTCGGCGCCGACGCGCTCTCCGCAGGCCTTCGTGCAGCCGCGGTCCCGGTGCTGGCGCGGGTCCGTGAAGACGCCGTGCTCCTCGACGTGCGTACGCTGCTCCCGGGCGACGAGGCGGCCGTCGAGGCGGCCGTCTGCTTCGCCCTCGGGGCGA
>CAYGXT010000691.1:0-1809 GCA_964353695.1 uncultured Myxococcaceae bacterium | reverse complement strand
AGGGAGCTGCGTTCAAAGACTACGCGGACTTCAACCGCGACCTCTTCCGCTGCACTGCGCCGGGCTGCACGGCGCGACGGAGCCTCCAGTCGCACCATATCGTCCGCCGCTCCGCTGGTGGTCCCGACGAGCCGTGGAATCGCACGACGCTCTGCGCGTTCCATCACCAGCGTGGCATCCACGCCGACACCATGCGCTGCAGCGGACGCGCGCCGGAGGGGCTCATCTTCGAGCTGGGCGTGCGGGCCAACGGGCCGCCGCTGCTGCGGGCCCGCGCCGGCGACGTGCTGCTCTCGGCTTGAGGCCAGTGGCGGTCGTCGTGGTGGTGGTGCGGATGTGGTTGAGGAGGGTGGAGTAGCCGTCGAGCGGATGGCACGCCCAGCTCTTGCTGATCTCGCTGAACAGACGGTGCTCGATGGGGTTCCACTTGGAGGCGCCGCTGGGGTAGTGAGCGACCGTGACGCCCAGTCGCCACCTCAGGTCCCGTAGCAGGTCGCAGTATCCGGCTCACCGTTCGCCTTCACGGCCTGGTAGTCGCGCCAGAACGCCTCGTCGATCTTGCGCAGGGCCGGGCGCGCAGTTGGGCTGCGCCAGCGCGCGAGCGCGCGCGGCCCGCCGTTGTAGGCCGCGTAGGTCGCGCGGGCCAGCGCGTCGAGGCCGCCACCGATGCCGTCCTCGTCGGCCGGGATCGCGTAGTCCACGAGGTAGTGGGCGAGGATCTCGGCTCCCGCGTGCGCGTTGTAGGGGAGATCGCGCACGAGCGAGGCGGCATCGTAGAAGCCCCGCCAGACGCGGACGCTCACCTGCAGGATGCCAACGGCTCCCGCGGGCGAACGGATCGTCACGGGCTTGCCGTCGCGCAGCACGAACTGTCGCCAGCACGACTCCTTCCACGCGGCGGCAAGCACGAGCCAGCCGTAGATCGGCGCGAAGCGCGCATCGAGCCTGACCTTTGCGGCGGCCTGCTCGGCGGCCTCGTCGAGCACGGCGTGCACCAGCAGCAGGTACTGCTGGAGCTCTGCAGGCGCGGGCACCCAGCCGCGAAGCCGCGCGCGCTCTGCCGTCGTGAGCGTACGCTGCACCAGCGTCCACTCGACGCGAAGACTTCGCGCCGCTCCATCCTCGTCCGGCGGTGGAGGCTCGATCGGCTCGCCGAAGTCGAAGAGCTCGCGCAGCTCCGGGTCGACGGCGTCGTCGAAGGCGAGCGGATCCGCGGCGCCGGAAGGCGCGAGCATGCCCGCGAGCCGTCGCAGGCCAGCGACCGAGATTTCGAGGCCCGCACTCGGGCCGAGCCGATCGAGGGCTGCGAGCGCGTCGGCCGCGGTGATGAACGAGAGATACCGGAGCGAGGCCTCCCCGGGCAGCTCGCCGCCGAGCCGCCGCAGCAAAGGCGCAAGCCGCTTCCAGGTGGACAGGAAGAGAGCCCGCACGGGATCACGTTCCGTGGCCGGCTCGGCCAGCGCGTCGACCAGCTCCTCTCGTGCATCGAGCAGAATCGCGAGCAGCTTCCGCCGTGACTCCCACGCCGGGGTGTCGCGCCCCGCGTGCTTCAGCACGAAGGTGAGAAACGCATCCCAGCGCTTCAGCTTCTCGTCGAGGCGCGTGATCTGCTCCTCGGTGAGCGGCAAGTCCGTTGGCTTCGCGATCTCGGCAAGCGGCACGGCCTCGGGCGCTTCGAAGCGAAGCTCCGCCACCACGCCCGTGGGCGCGACGCGAGCGCCGGCGAGCGCTACGGAATCGACCAGCCGCTGCGTACGCACAGCGTCCTCGCTGGGCAGCACGAGCGGGAGGAAGGCGCGCAGATCCGCC
>CAYGXT010000690.1:0-1810 GCA_964353695.1 uncultured Myxococcaceae bacterium | reverse complement strand
CGCTGGAGTCGCGTCCAGCAAGGCCCTTCGTGTCGGCCGGGAAGGTCGGGACGTCTCGGTCCCACCCCTCCGGCAGCGCGCGCTTCTGCATCCGCTCGATCTCATCCGCCAGGTCGGGATGCGCCTTGCGGTACTCCTCGAAGCGCGCGGACCAGGCGTTGCGGAGCGCCTTGCCGCGACGTCCGATGCCGTCCCGGAAGTGCTCGCGTACGCCCGTCGGGACCAGAAACTTCGCGTCCTCGGGCCAGCCATACTGGCGCTTGGTGAGCCGGATCTCTTCCTCGCCGAGGGGCTCGCCGTGGGCGGCCGCGGTGTCCTGCTTATGCGGCGCGCCGAAGCCGATGTGGCTCGCGACGACGATCAGCGTCGGGCGATCCTGGGTGAGGCGAAAGCCGTTGAATGCCCGTGCCAGCGCTCCGGTGTCGTTGGCGTCCGCCACGTGCAGCACGTTCCAGCCGTAGCCGCGGAAGCGCGCGGAGACGTCTTCGCTGAAGGCCAGCGAGGTCGGGCCTTCGATCGTGATGTGGTTGTCGTCGTAGATCCAGCACAGCTTCGAGAGTCCAAGGTGTGCCGCAAGCGACGCCGCCTCGCTCGACACGCCTTCCATCATGCAGCCGTCGCCGCAGAGGGCGTAGACGTCGTAGTCGAAGAGCTCGAAGCCGGGGCGGCCATAGCGAGCGGCCTGCCAGCGCGCCGCGATCGCCATGCCGACGCTGGTCGCCACTCCCTGGCCCAGGGGGCCCGTGGTCGTCTCCACACCCGAGGTCCAGCGATATTCGGGATGGCCCGCGCATTTGCTGTCGAGCTGGCGAAAGCGCTCGATGTCGCCGAGTGTCACCGAGAGTTCGCCGAGTCGCTCGTATCGCGCGTCGACGGCCTTCACGCCCGTCAGGTGCAGCATCGAGTAGAGCAGCATCGAGGCGTGGCCCATCGAGAGTACGAAGCGGTCTCGGTTCGGCCAGATGGGATCCTCGGGATCGAAGCGCAGGAAATGCTGCCAGAGCGTGTAGACGACCGGCGCCATGGCCATCGGCGTGCCGGGGTGCCCGGAGCTCGCGGCCTGCACGGCATCCATGGACAGCGTGCGGAGGGTGTCGATCGCCTTGCGGTCGATCGGCCCCTCCTCGAGCGTGAGCCCGGTCGTCGTGGGATTTACTCCGGTCAAGACTCCGCCGCGGCCATGCGCCGGAAGGCGTCGATCACCTCCGGCGGCGCCTGCACCAGCTCGATCAGCACACCTTCGCCACCGATGGGGGCGTCGGCGCTGCCCTTGGGATGGACGAAGCAGACGTCGAAGCCGGCTGCGCCCTTCCGGATACCGCCGGGCGTGAAGCGCATGCCCTGCGCCGTCAGCCAAGCGGCGGCGGCCGCTAGATCGTCCACCCAAAGACCCACGTGGTTGAGCGCCGGCTCGTGCACCTTCGGACTCTTCGACGCATCGATGGGCTGCATCAGGTCCACCTCGACCCGCAGCGGACCGGAGCCCGCCACGGCGATGTCCTCGTCCACGTTCTCGCGCTCGCTCCTGAACTCGCCCGTGAGGCTGAGGCCGAGCAGGTCGATCCAGAGCCGGCGCAGGGCCTGCTTGTCGAGGCCTCCGACAGCAATCTGCTGGATGCCGAGAACGCAGAACGGGCGGGGGGACATGGCGAGCTCTCCCTATGCTGAGCGGGCCTGGCGGCGCAGCGCCCGTACGGCAGCGTAACTCGCCGTGGGCGACCTCGGGGAGGCGTTCTGCGCGGTTCGCCGGCCCGCTCCCCCGCCGATACCCTCTTTGCGATGCCCCTGCCTACCCCCACGGCCCGTGTCT
>CAYGXT010000689.1:0-1817 GCA_964353695.1 uncultured Myxococcaceae bacterium | reverse complement strand
CTCACCCGGAGTGGATGCGCCAGTTCCTGGCCGTGCTGGGGTCGAAGATCGAGGCCTGACCCTCGCCCGGCGCGGCCACCGGCTCCATCCGTGGCCGGCTCATCCGGCCGACGGCTCGGGGGGCGGGAGCGCTACGTCGGCTTCCTCCCCGTCGCCGGCGCCCTCTTCCGTGGCGCCCTCGAGGAGCAGGGTCTGCACCTTCTCCGTCTTCACCCGGGCACCGAGCCTGGCGATCGCCGCGGCCTTGCCGATGACGTTTCCGCGCCCGGTCTGCAGCTTGTTGCGTGCGGCGGTGTGGCTTTCCTTCGCCTGATCGAGCCGCTTGCCCACGTCGTCCAGGTCCTCCACGAAGGCGCTCAGCTTCTCGAGCATCCTGCCGGCCTCCTCGGCGATCTCCTTGGCGTTGGCGTTCTGCTTCTCCGATCGCCACACGTGGCTGATGAGCTGGAGTGCAGCGAGAAGCGTGGTCGGGCTGCAGATCACGATGCGCTGGCGAAACGCCTCCTCGTAGAGCCCTGCGGCGCGGGAGATGGCGGCATGGAAGGCCGCCTCGTTCGGCACGAAGAGCAGCACGATGTCGATCGTTCGCTCCTTCACCACGTCCTGGTAGCTCTTGCCTGCGAGCCCCCTCACGTGCGTCCTGATCGACGCGACGTGTGCATCCAGCGCCGCCTCGCGCGCCTCCGGCGTGACGGCCCTCGCCGCCTCCACGAAGGCCGTCAGCGAGCACTTGGCGTCGACCACCACGGCACGGTTGCCCGGGAGGTAGACGAGCGCGTCCGGCCGCTTTCGCCCGCCGTCGTCGTCGGTGTGGCTGAGCTGCAGGTCATACTCGCGCCCCTCGGTGAGGCCCGCCGTCTCGAGGACGCGCTCCAGCACGAGCTCACCCCAGTCGCCCTGGGCCTTCGACTCCCCCGTGAGCGCCCGGGAGAGCGCCTCGGCATCCTGGTGCAGCTTCGCCTGGGTGTCCTGCAACGTCTTCAGCGACTCCAGCAGGCGCGCCCGATCCCGGTTTTCCTGGTCGTACGTCTTCTCGACCTTGGATTCGAAGCTCTTGAGCTTCTCGTGGAGTGGGTCGAGGAGCGCCTTGATGCCCAGCTGGCTGCGGTCGAGCAGCACGTTCCCCTTCTCGTCCAGGACCCTCCCGGCCAGCTTCTCCACCTCGGCCCGGACCTGCTCCCTGGTCCGGATCGCCTCGTCGAGCCGCTCCTGCGCTGCCCTGCGCTCCCCCTCCAGGTCGGCCACCAGGCGAGCCTTCTCCTCACCGAGCCCCCGGGCCTCTGCCTGGAGGGACTCCATGCCCTGCCTCGCTGCAACGAGGTCGGCGCGCCTCTCGGCGTCCTGCGATTCCAGCTCGCTGACCCGGGTGTGGGCCTTGGCGGCTTCCACGCTCTTCGCCCGCAGCTCTTCCTGCTGACGCTGGATGGCCTGGCCCCAGGCCTCGGCCGCGGCCTTCAGCTCCGGAATTCGATCCGCCTCGGCCTTCACTCTCGCCACGTGGGCGGTCAGATCCATCACCCGCGCCTGGGTCTTTTCCCCATCGGCGCGCAGCGCCTCGACCTGCTGCCGGGCCTCCGCGTGCTGGCTCTCCTTCGCCCGAAGCTGCTCGCGCGCCGCGATCAGCTCGGCCTCGACTTCCTGCCGCGCCTGCCCCCGAGCCGCCGCCAGCGCGAGGTGCCTCAGGTAGAGACCGATCCCGAGCCCCACGGCGAGGAAGACCAGTGCGACGGCTCCGATGACCACGCTGTCCATGCCGATCCTCCGCTTCGAAGCCAGATCGCCACCCGCCCGGCGGTGGGTCCCGAGACACTACCGTC
>CAYGXT010000688.1:0-1819 GCA_964353695.1 uncultured Myxococcaceae bacterium | reverse complement strand
GGAACGGACCGGGAAGCGGTGCACAGCGGGAATCGGGCGAGCTCACCACCACCACGGGTGCGTCTCCGCCGCTCCCGCTGCCTCCCCCTCCGCTCCCGCCGCATGCCGGCGCAAGGCCGCAGACGGCCAAACAAACCAGCGCAGCCAGCGACCCACGGGGGCTCAAAACGTCGCCTCCGCTTTCACGCTCAGCACGCGGCCGGGCTGCGGGAAGAACTGCGCATCGCGCACGCTCACGTCCATGAGATTCGAGGCGATCAAGGAGAGCAGCAGGCTCCGCAGTGGAATCTTCTCCCCGAGCACGGGAAGCTTCACCAGATCGACGACGAGGCCCGCGTCGTAGGTCGTGCGCGCGGGCAGGAGCGTGCGCCCGGACTCGGAGACGGGAATCACGTCGGTGTAGAGAGCGTCCCCGAAAAGCTTGAACAGGCCCGACGGCGGACCGACCTGTACGCGGCCCGAGAGCTCGTTCGGACTCCGCCCCGGTAGCGGCGTGCCGCTGTCCTTGTAGTGAGCATCGAGGTGCGTGTAGTTGAGGCTGAGCACGAGCCAGCCGAGCAGCCCCGCCGAGGCCGAGACCTCTACTCCCCGCGAGCGGGCAGGCCCCGTGTTGACGGGCGCCACCGTGAAGGGGCTGATCAGCACGAAGACGATCGAATTTTCGATGTCGCTGTCGAAATACGCCGCTTCGAAACTGAATCGATCGAGGGGCCAGGGCCCGGCGAAGGCCAGCACGAGGCCCGCGTCCCAGGCCACGGCCTGCTCGGGCACAAGGCCGGGGTTTCCGCGCAGGAAGCCCTCGTCGGGGAAGTAGAGCTCGTCGAAGCTCGGCACGCGGTAGGCGCGCTCGAGATTCCCCTTGAATCGGAGCCAGCGCCACGGCTCGATCACGGCGCCGATGCGCGGGACGAAGCGCTCGCCGAAGCCCTGCGTAGCGTCGTAGCGAACGCCGGGGATGAGGCGCAGCAGACCCTCGAAGAGCCGCGCATCATCCTGCAGGTAGGCATCGAGGGTCCGGCGGGCAGGATCGCCGAAGGCGATCGCATCGAGGCGATCCTCCCAGCCCTCGAAGGCGAACGAGGCGCGGTGCTCGGTAGCGAGCAACGAGAGTTCGCGCTCGAGCCCGAAGCGTCCGCCGAGGGTCTGATTCGTCTGGTCCGCATCGATCGGCGGGCCCAACGTCGGAGTCGGGTTGCGGAAATGAAGCCGCTGATAGCGGTGGTAGACGTGCATACTGCCGTCGAGCTCCAGCGGCGTCAGCGCGGCGCCGTCGAGGGAGAGATCCGCGAGGTTGCGCGTGAAGCGTTGGTGAGCGTCGGGCTGCTGGCCGCCGAAGGCGCCGCCGCCCGAATCGAGGCCCGGCGCCCCGCGGCTGCTGAAGAAGCCGTCATCCTGAAAGCTCAGATGGATCTTCTCGCCGAGGTCGCGGCCGATGCGAACGAGCCCCGTCTGGTATTCGGCCTCGTTGTTGATGCGGGTCAGCGTCGGCGGATCCGGGACGATGATCGTGTCGCCGATCTTCGTAACGGGCCGCCGGAACTCCCAGTCGCCGCGCGTCGTGAAGCCTTCGTAGGCCCCCGTGACCTCCCAGTCGCCGTAGCGCTTCGCATGCAGCGCAGAGAGCTGTCCGGTGCCGAAGGAAGCGAGAGAGCCCGTAAGAACGGTGCGCGGCTCGGCCCCGGGGCGGCGCGTCACCAGGTTGATCACGCCGCCGATCGCGCCCGTGCCCTGCTGCACGGAGCCTCCGCCGCGCGAGACCTCGATGCGCTCCAGCAGCTCGGCGGGGAAGGTCGAGAGATCGACCGTCCCCGCTTGCGCG
>CAYGXT010000687.1:0-1820 GCA_964353695.1 uncultured Myxococcaceae bacterium | reverse complement strand
CGGCGACGCTGACGTCGCCGCGCGGGCCGGCGCGCCCTTCCGGATCGACCCGAAGGCGGAGCTCGAGCCCGTGAGCGTCAACTTCGGGTGTAGCGGCGTCAATCTCCCGGCGCTCATCGAGTACATGCAGAAGCACCCGAGCAGTGTCGCCGACTGGGGGGATCGGTCCGGCGATAAGGAAGCCGCGGAATTCACCACCTTTCTCCGCAAGCCCTTCGACCTGGCCAAGCAGGCCGGCGAGATCCCCGCGGACGTGCGCATGGAGAGCTACTGGGGAAGCCTCACCGACGCCGGGGAGATACCGAGCCTCAACGCCATCCACATGGCGGGGATCGACTCGACCGACGTGTGGGACCTGACGCGGGCGGAGATCGAAGGCCGACGTCAAGTACTGTGGGCGGTGGCGGCGCTCAAGAAGTACCAGCCCGGCTTCGAGAAGGCGAGGCTGCGGACCATGGGCGCCTCGCTCGGCTGCCGCGAGTCGCGCAAGATCCTCGGCGACTACGACCTCACCGGCGACGACGTCCTCCACCAGGCGCGCTTCGAGGATTCGATCGGGATCTTTCCGGAGTTCCTCGACGGGAACCGGATCGCCATCATGCCCTCGACGGGTCGCTACTTCCAGGTGCCCTACCGCATCACGCTGCCGCAGCGCGTGGAGAACCTCGGCGTGGCGGGCCGCTGCGTCGCGGGCGACAAGGTTTCCCACGCGGCCACTCGCCAGATGATGTGCTGCACCGTGACGGGCCAGGGCGCCGGCGTGGCCGCCGCGGTCTCCCTCGAGGACGACGTGACGATCCGCGAGGTGGACGTCTCCCACGTGCAGCGCGTCCTCGCAGCGCAGGGGGTGAGACTGGCGTGAGCGGCACCGCATAGAGCCTCGGAGCCGCGCTGGCTGCTGCCCAATGCAGCCTCTTTCAGCCGCTCGCAACGCTGGAGCCGCAAGCTTGCGTCACTTCTTCAGGGGCTGAGGAACTTCGAACCTGAGGTTCGGGGGGTTCGAGCCTCTCCCGGCGCGCCATTGGAAACGCCCGTCGTGCGGCGCAGAGGCCGAGGGCGGACGAGAGCAGCCGAGCGCCACCTCTCTCAGCGACGGTTGAACTTCGGAGGCTGCTTCTTTAGAAAGGCGGTCACCGCGGCGAGGTGGTCTTCCGTCTGGATCAGGACCGCGAGCTCCTCCGCCTGCGCCCTCAACGCCTCCGAGGGGGTCAAGTCGGGAGCCTTGTTCGCAAGACGCTTGCTCGCCTCGACCGAGAGCGGGGCTCGCGAGGCGATGCGGTCGGCGAGCGCCATCGCCGCCGGTATCAGCTCCTCTGGCGTATGTACGGCGGTGACGAGCCCGAAGCGCTCTGCGCGTTCGGCTGCGAACGGCGAGCCGCTGAACAGCATCTGTTTCGCCTGCGCCACGCCGATCAGGCGCGGCAGGCGATAGGCGGAGGCCATCAACCCGACGTTCACACCGGCGCAAACGAACTTCGCCTCGCTCGACGCGAGGCGCACGTCGCAGCAGAGCGCCAGCTCCACGCCACCGCCCACGCACCAGCCGTTGACGGCGGCGATTACCGGGGCGCGGAACGACTCGAGCTGGTCCAGCAGGCTCCCGAAGTCGAGCAGATTGTGGCCGCGCTTGCCGCCGCCGGCGACTGCCTCGAATTCCTCCCGCAGATCATCGCCGCTACAGAACGCCTTGCCGCGACCGGTGACGACGACGGCACGCACGGACAGGTCCGCAGCGAGCGCCGTGAGCGCATTGCGTAGCTGTGCGCGCATCGCCGTGCCGAAAGTGTTGCGCGGAGGATTGTCGATCTCGAGCAGAGTGA
>CAYGXT010000686.1:0-1833 GCA_964353695.1 uncultured Myxococcaceae bacterium | reverse complement strand
CGAGTGCACGTCTTCGACGATGTCCGCGAAGCTGCCGTGGCGCTCGCCGTCCTGTCCACCGCCCCGGATCTCCTCTAAGTTGACGAGCGAGATGCCGCGGACCTGGTTCATGAGCTCGTGGAATTTGTCGATCTGCAGACCGAGCGAATCGGCCACTTCCTCGTCGCTGGCTGAGCGGCCGAGGCGCTGCTCCACCTCGCCGTAGGCGCGCTCGAGGCGACGGCTCTTCTGGCGAACGCTGCGCGGGACCCAGTCGAGGGAGCGGAGCTGGTCGAGGATCGCGCCCTTGATCCGGAACTCTGCATACGTCTTGAACTTGCAATTCTTGTCGGGGTCGTACTTATCGATCGCGTCGATCAGACCGATGACGCCTGTGTTATGGAGGTCGTCGAGGTCGATGTGCGAGGGTAAGCGGACGGCGATTCGGTTGACGATGTAGCGGATGAGCGGACCGTGCTCGAGCACGATTTGTTCCTTCAGCGAGGCCGGGATCTCAGCATTCGTCTCCTTGAACTCGCGGAGCATGGATTCCATGCGGACCCTCCCCAGGATGTGATCGGCCGTTGCGTCCCGGTCCGAGGCTCTTCCTGCGGAGCGGCTGCGGACGTGCTGCCGGGTAAAGCACGGGACGTGCCAAGCGGTACGGCCGATGGCGGGCGGGCAGGAGGAAGACGCAGTACGCCACCTGCCGCCCGCGTAACCCCGTCGCACTGCGATGCTTTCCGGCGGCCGGCGAGGCCCGGCGCTGCGCAACACGCTGCGGGGCAGGTATGCAGCCCCGCGTGGCGGCAACAGCAATCAGGCGGCAGAAGTGTCAGGGATCCGACGGCAAAGGCGGGGAGGGGTTACGGATCCGTCACCCCAGATTCATCTTCTTCATCTTCTCGAGCAGGGTCGTCCGGTTGAGACCGAGGAGCTGGGCGGCCCGGTTCTTGTTGCCGTGGCTGAGCTCGAGGGCCTGGAGGATGAGGTCGCGCTGGATGCGCTCGACCACGTCGTTGAAGGCAAGGCCCTGGCTGGAGACGCGAGGCGCCTCGAAGGGCAGAGGCTCCTTCGGTGCGCGCAGCTGAGCCGGAAGATCCTCGACGCGGATCTCGCGCTCGCTGGAAAGCACCGAGATCTGCTCGACTACGTTCTCGAGCTGGCGCACGTTCCCAGGCCAGTCGTAATCGCAGAGCAGCTTCAGGGCATCGCTCGAGATGGACTCGATGGGCCGGCCCTTCTCCCGGCGCATGATCTCGATGAAGTGCTGCACCAGGAGCGGGATGTCGTCCCGGCGCTCGCGCAGGGACGGGGTCTCGATCGGGATCACGTTCAGGCGGTAGAAGAGATCCTCCCGGAACCGCTTCTCGCGGATCGCCACCTCGAGGTCCTGATTCGTCGCCGCCACCACGCGCACGTTCACGCGCACGGTGCGTGAGGAGCCTACCGGCTCGAAGGTCCGGTCCTGCAGCACGCGCAGGAGCTTCACCTGGAGGATCGGGCTCATGTCGCCGATCTCGTCCAGGAAGATCGTGCCGCTGTTCGCCAGCGAGAAGCGGCCCTCGCGATGCGCCACGGCGTTGGTGAAGGCACCCTTGACGTGACCGAAGAGCTCGGACTCGAGCAGCTCCTCGGGGAGCGCGCCGCAATTGACGGTCACGAACATGCGATCCGCGCGCCGGCTATTGAAGTGGAGCGCGCGTGCGATCAGCTCCTTGCCCGTTCCGCTCTCGCCCGTAATGAGGACCGTGCTGTCGGTGTCGGCGACCTTCTCGACCTGCTCCAGCACCTGCCGCAGCGAGGTGCTGTGACCCACGATGTTCTCGAAGCGATAGCGCGATCGGAGCTGGG
>CAYGXT010000685.1:0-1836 GCA_964353695.1 uncultured Myxococcaceae bacterium | reverse complement strand
ACCTCGGCCGGAGAGACGGATGACAGGGTGTCGCGCCGCTGGACTCGGCTGCGCGTGCCCTCTCGCCCGCCTCTCCCGCGGCGCATGGCCTCACCCGCGCCGGGGCAGACCATAGCGTCCGCTTTGCCTCCGTCGCGTCCCCGCGACAGACTCCCGGTCGAGCGCCACCCTGCCCGGGCGCCGGGAGGGGCGGCATGCCGAGACGATGGCTCACGCCGGCCGTGTTCCTCCTGGCGGTGCTCCTGCTGACCGCCGGGCTCGGACTGCTGCCCCTCACGCAGCCGGACGAAGGCCGCAACGCCCTGGTAGCGGCTGAGATGCAGGCCTCTGGCCGCTGGCTCGTGCCGACCCTGGGCCAGGTCGATTATCTGGACAAGCCTGCCTTCTACTTCAAGCTGGTTGGCCTCTCGCTCGCTCTCTTCGGAGCTACGGAAGCCGCCGCACGGCTTCCCTCCGCGCTCGCCGCTCTGACACTTGTTGGTGTCGCGTGGACCTTCGCCCGGCGTTTTCTCGGCGTGCGGGTCGCGGCGTTGGCAGCGCTGGCGCTCGCCAGCATGCCACTCTTCATCGGCTTCGCGAGGCTCGTGATCTTCGACATGCTGCTGACGCTCTTCGTCTGCCTGGCAATCCTGGCGGGCCATCTCGCCGAGACGGCGCAAGGGGCGGCGCGGCGCCGCTGGTACCTCGCCGGCGCAGCGGCTGCGGGGCTGGCGACCCTGGTCAAGGGGCCTGTCGGGTTCGTGGTCCCCGCTCTGGTGCACCTGCTGGCCGCGCGCTGGAGTGGGCAGCGGGGCGTTCTGCGCCGCTCCTTTGCCCCGGCGAACTTCGTGGTCTTCCTCGCCCTCGTGCTGCCCTGGTTCGTGGGCGTCTCACTGCACGTCCCAGACTTCCCGTACTACGGCATCGCCTACGAGACCCTCGCTCGCTTCACGACCCCGACCTTCCACCGCAACCAGCCCCCGTGGTTCTACGCGATGGTCCTCGGGGCCGGAGCTCTGCCCTGGAGCCTGCTCGTGCCGGGCGGAGCCCTCGCGGCATGGCGCATGCGGAGCGCCCTTGGGCCGGTCGACCGACTCTGCCTCGTCTGGTCGATCGCCGTCGTGCTCTTCTTCTCGCTCTCGCGCTCGAAGCAGCCGGCCTACGTGCTGAGCGTCTGCGTCCCCCTGGCGCTGCTCGTGGCCCGAATTCTCGATGCGGCGCTCTCGCGCCCGCGCGGTGCCGCCGCGCGAGAGGTCTGGCGAGTGCTCCTCGCCCTGGCGGTGCTCGCAGGGCTCGGCGCTACCGCGGCGCTCGTCCTGCGCGTCAACCCCGAGCTGCTCGCGCGACTTCCGGGCCCGACGGCGCAGAGGGGCGGGCTCTGGCTCCCGGCGTTGCCGGGCGTCGCGGGGGTCTGCTTCGCCCTGCTCGGAGCCGCTCTCGCTGCCCGTCTGTGGCGAAGCGTCCCGGCCGCCATCGCCTGCCTGGCCCTGCTGCTGCCGGGGCTGCTCACCGTGGCCGCCCCCTCTTTCGAAGCCTACGCCGACGCCCGCTCGTCGCGCGCGATGGCCCGCCGGATCCTCGAGCTTCCGCCCGCCACGGAGATTGCCTGCCTGCGCTGCTTTCCGAGCGCTCTGCCCTTTTATCTGGGCCGGCCCATCACGTTGGTGAGTGATGATGCATCCGAGCTGCGCAGCAACTACGTGCGCTTCAGCATCGCTCGGGACGCCGCCCTGCCGCCCGGGATCGTCCCCCTCGGCCAGCTCCAGAGCTGGCTTGCCGGGCGCAGCCACCCCGTGTATCTCCTGGCCAGTGACGATGATCAGAAGACCCTGGGCGCCATCGCAGCCGAGCGGGGGG
>CAYGXT010000684.1:0-1840 GCA_964353695.1 uncultured Myxococcaceae bacterium | reverse complement strand
GGCCGGGTGCGCTCACCGTCTACAACGGCTTCGAGAGCTTCCTATTCAAGGGCGGCCGCGGCCAGAACGAGGTCGAGCCGGGCCTCGTGAAGTGGCTCCACCTGGTCGGAAACTACGGACACCTCTCCTATACGCCCATGGAATGGCAGCCCGTGCCCTTCGATCGCTGCATCCCCGTCGACATCGAACCTGCCCAGGAGGAATCGCGATGACTCTCCCCATCAGCATGCCCTGGTCCTCGCCTCTGTTCGTGAAGCCGCCCCACATTTGGAAGGGCGTGCGCATGGCCGTGTTCCCGTTCACGCCGCGTCCCGACGCTGTGCGCCGCATCCTGCCGCCCGGCATCGAGCCGGGCGAAGGCCAGGGGATGATCACGATGCTCTGCTATCCGCAGGGCGCGACGCGGCCCTTCAACGAATGCGTGGTGCTGGTGCCCGTGCGCGTGGGCAAGACGCTCGGAAACTACGTCCCGTACATCTACGTGACGACGGACGAGGCGCTGATCCCCGGCCGCGAGATCGCGGGCTTCCCGAAGAAGATCGCCGACGTGCGTTGGGAGAGGAACGGCAACAGGTTCCAGGGCTCGGCGACGCGCTGGGGCAAGAAGATCCTGAGCCTCGAGGGCACGGTGGACGCGCCGATCCCGACCGAGGTAGCTGCGGCGCAGGGCGAGGCGGCCCGTAGGCCGACCATCAACTACAAGCTGATCCCGGGACCGGCCGGCGAGATCGAGATCGAGGAGATCACGGCCGTCGAGCTCGATCTGAAGACCCGCTCGGCCGAGATCGGGAGCGGGCGCGTGCACTGCGAGGCCTCCGACGACGATCCGCTGGTGGATCTCGTTCCCGACAGCGAGGGCCCGATGATCGTGATGCTGTCGGATAACACGATCCCGGCAGGATGGGTTCTCGAGCGCATTGCGCGCAAGGAGCATGCAGCGTGACGGAGCTCAGCGACGACCAGCGCGAGGTTCAAGAGTGGGCGCGGGAGTTCGCGCGGCGGCACATCGCGCCGCGTGCGCTGCTCCTCGACAAGGACCCCAACAACCCGGCTCGCGACGAGCTGATTCGCGAGGCGGCCAACGCCGGGATCCTGGGCGTGAACCTGCCAGAATTTCTTGGCGGCGGAGGCCACGATCCGCTGACCGGGGCCGTGGTGACGGAAGAGCTCGCGGCGGCCTGCGCCGGATGCGCCGTGCTCTTCGGCGCCAGCATGCTCGGCATGATACCGATCCTGCTGTCGGGGAATCTCGCCGCGATCCAGCGTTTCGTCGCGCCGGTCGCGAAGTCCTGGGAGACCGATCGCCCGCAGCTCGCCGCGCTCGCTGCGACCGAGCCGGACGCGGGGTCGGACTTCATCATGGGGCACCCACAGGGTCGGCTGCGCACCCGCGTCGAGAAGAAGGACGGCGGCTATCTGATCAACGGCCGCAAGATCTTCATCTCGAACGGCTCGCTCGCGAGCCTCGTCACGGTCTTCGCCTCCCACGACCTGGCGGGGCCCATCCGCGAGAGCCTCTCCTGCTTTGCCGTTCCGGCCGACACCGAGGGCTTCTCCGTGGGCCAGATCTTCGAGAAGATGGGCCAGCGGGCGTCGCCTGCGGCAGAGCTGCTCTTCGACGACGTCTGGGTGCCGGAAGAGAACCGCCTCGGCAACGAGGGTGGGGGCTGGGCGCTCAACCGCCTCATCATGTCGGTGACACGCACGCCGGTGGCGGCCATCGCCCTTGGCATCGCACGCGCTGCCTACGAGAGGTCTCTCGAGTACGCGCAGGGCCGCGTGCAGGGAGGGGGGCCGATCGTGCGTCACCAGGCGGTGGAGCTGATGCTCGCCGACATGG
>CAYGXT010000683.1:0-1858 GCA_964353695.1 uncultured Myxococcaceae bacterium | reverse complement strand
CATCGAAACGCTTCGCTGCGAGCAGCGCGCGTGCGGCCAGCAGCGCCGCATGGTCCGACACGATTGCGTGTCGCTCTTCCACGCCCTCCAGCAGGGCGACCCCGCGCTCGAGATCTCCACGCGCGAGCGCTGCCTGGGCCGCACGCAACGAGGCGACGGCCTGGGCCGCGCCTGTCTCGGCCGCGCTGGCTGCGGCGGGAGCCGGCGGAGAGGGCGGCTCCTCCGCCCGCGCGGGAGTCGCCAGCGTGACGAGCAGCGCCGCGGCAAGGGCGCACCGCACCCTGCGCGCCCGTCTGCGTGCGCGCTCGCGGCAGGGCGTTCCCATCGCTGTCGAGTGTGCTGGAGGGGCCACCCCTGTCAACGAGCCGTGACCGCGCGTTGTCGGCGGCCCGCGGCTCCGATAGCTTGGCCGGGTTTTGCGCCGCGCTCCGACCGTCGCCGACGCCCGGGTGTACCTCGCGCGCGCCCTGCTCCTCGCGGTGGGAGCACTGCTCGCCTGCGGTGCGCGACCGCCTTTGGAGGCAGCCTCGCCCCCGATCGTTGCGGCGAGCCTGCCGCCGCAGCAGCGGATCGGCCTCTGGGTGCCCTGCGAAGGCTCGCAGCGGGTGCTCGAGCATCCGGACCGCGCGCTGGCGCTGCTCGCGACGGCCCAAACACTCGGCGTAACGGATCTCTTCGTGCAGGTCTACCGGGGAGGTCGCGCCTGGTTCGACACCTCCCTGGCCGACGCAGCACCCTACCGCGCGCTCTCGGCGAACGGTGGCGATCCGCTCCGCGCGCTCCTGGCAGCGGCGCACGCCCAAGGCCTGCGCGTACACGCCTGGGTGAACGTGCTGTCGCTGGGCATGCATCGAGACGGCCCGCTGCTCGCGAGCCTCGGGCCGGGCGCGGTGCAGGTGGACCGTGACGGCCGCTCCCTCCTCGACTACCCGGAGCTCCAGGTGGCGAAGGCCGAGCGACGCTTCGTACGCCTGGGCACCCCGGCGGTCTGGCTCGACCCCGGAGCGCCCGGCGTTGCAACACGTCTCGCGGCAGTCTTTGGCGAGCTCGCCGCGCGCTACCCGGAGCTCGACGGTTTGCACCTCGACTACATCCGCTACCCGGACGTGATTCCCTTCACGCCCGGTTCTCGCTTCGACGTCGGTCTCGACTTCGGCTTCGGCGAGGCCTCACGCGCGTATTTTCGCGAGCAGAGCGGCCTCGAAGCGCCCTTCCGCGACGACTCCCGCAACGCCGACGCCTTCGACGACTGGCGCCGGGAGCAGGTGACCGCCGTCGTACGCGAGATCGGCGCCGTGGCCCACGGCGTCCGGCCCGGGCTGGAGCTCTCCGCCGCGGTCTGGGCGTATCCCGAGCGCGCCTACCTCTCGCTGCAACAAGACTGGACGCGCTGGCTGGAGCAGGATCTGCTCTCTTTCGCCGTGGCCATGGCCTACACCCGCGATCCCCGCCTCTTCACGCTCTTGACCCGTGCCAACGCGGGGGCGGGGGGCGCGCGCGCATGGCTGGGCCTCGGCGCCTGGCTCTTCGCTGCGGCGCCCGAGGGCGCGGCGCTCCAGCTCCGCGAGGCGCGGGTCACGGGCGCCAGCGGTATCGCCCTCTTCTCCTACGACGCGCTGGCGGAGTCTTCTCCCCTGCTGGATGCGCTCGCGCGCGAGACAAGCCGTGAGCGCTAGCGACGATCCGCTGGCGCCCTATGACTACGTGCTCGATGCGTCGCGCATCGCGCAGCAGCCGGCCGCGGAGCGCGACGGCGCGCGGCTGCTCGTACTCGATCGGAGCAGCGGCATGCTCGCGCATCGCACGATCCTCGATCTGCCCGAGCTTCTTGCGCCGGGCGATCTCTTGGTGGTGAATG
>CAYGXT010000682.1:0-1864 GCA_964353695.1 uncultured Myxococcaceae bacterium | reverse complement strand
CCTCGCCGCCGCCGATGCACAACGTCGCGATGCCTCGCTCGAGGCCGCGGTCCTTGAGCGCATGGATCAACGTCACGAGAATCCGCGCACCTGAGCAACCGATGGGATGCCCGAGCGAGACCGCACCGCCATGCACGTTCACGCGTGCGGCGTCGAGGCCATGGTCCTTGATGGCCGCCATGGTCACGACTGCGAAGGCCTCGTTGATCTCGTACAGGTCCCAGTCGAGAGGCTTGGTCCCCGTCTTCGCGTACAGCCGGCGCAGCGCCTCGACCGGCGCGATCGTAAACCACTTGGGCTCTACGGACGCCGTCGAATCGGCCACGATGCGCGCCAGCACCGGCATGCCGAGCCGCTTCGCGACCTCGGCCGACGTCACCACCAGGGCAGCGGCGCCGTCATTGATGCTCGACGCGTTCGCCGCCGTCACGGTTCCGTCCTTCGAGAAGGCCGGCTTCAGCTTGGACATCTTGTCGAGCTGCGCCTTGCCCGGCCCCTCGTCGTCCTCGACCACGACGGGCTCGCCCCGCTTCGAGGGTACGGAGACGGGAATGATCTCGGCCTTGAACTTCCCGGCCTTCTGGGCCTGCAGTGCGCGCTCGAAGCTGCTCTTCGCGAAGGCGTCCTGATCCTCGCGGGTGAAGCCATACTTCGTGGCGACGAGGTCGCCGCAGTTGCCCATATGTACGTTGTCATAGGGATCCCAGAGCCCGTCAAAAATCAGGGAGTCGACCAACGTGCCATTTCCCAGTCGGTAGCCGCTGCGCGCGTTCGGCAGCAGGTAGGGCGCGTTCGACATCGACTCCATGCCGCCCGCGACGACCACCTCGGCCTCGCCCGCGAGAATCTCGCGCCGCGCGAACATCACGGCCTGAAGGCCGGAGCCGCAGACCTTGTTGAGCGTGACGGCGCCGGTCGAGACCGGAAGCCCCGCCTTGATCATCGCCTGCCGCGCCGGAGCCTGGCCGATGCCCCCCGAGAGTACGCAGCCCATGAAGACCTGCTCGACCCGATCGGGCGGGATCCCCGCACGGCTCACGGCCTCGCGGATGGCGACGGCGCCGAGCTCCGGCGCCGAGAGCGCCGAGAGCGCTCCCTGGAAGCTTCCCAGCGGGGTGCGGGCGGCGCTGGCGATGACGACATCCGTCTTGCTCATGGGCGTTCTCCTGCCGAGAGTGGGTCTGGGCCGCGCAGGGCGAAGTCTCCGAACTCCTGTCTTCCCGCGTCGCTACGAACAGTTGAGGCTACCTGAGAGCGGCATTGCGTCAAACGCGGACTCGAAATCATCGATAGCCGAGCGCCTCGATCCGCTCCCGCCGCTGCGACCAGCGCGGCTCGACCTTCACCCGGAGCGCGAGGTGCACGCGTTTACCCAGAAATTGCTCGAGCTCGAGTCGTGCCCGCGTGCCGATCCGCTTCACCATCTCGCCACCTGCCCCGACGGCGATGCGCTTTTGCGAATCGCGCTCGACCAGCAGATCGGCCTCGATCCGTACCAGATCCGGGCGGCTCTCGTCGTACGCGGTCACCTCGACGGCGACGGCGTAGGGGAGCTCCTCGTGGAGTGCTCCGAACGCGGCCTCCCGCACCAGCTCCGCGGCGAGAAAGCGCAGCGGCCTGTCTGTGAGCTCGTCCTCCGGGTAGTACGCCGGCGCCTGCGGCAGGCGCTCCAGCACGGCTGCCAGCAGGGCCTCGACGCCTGCGCCCGTACGCGCCGAGACGCGCAAGACTGCCGCCGGCGCTGGGTCCAGGAGCGGCGGCCACGGCGCAGCCGCCGCGGCGGGCACGTCCGTCTTGGAGCCGACCAGCAGCACGGGCACGGCCCGGCCCGCCAGCCGGGCCAGAGTCTCGCGATGCTCCGGCC